>NZ_LR607206.1:0-52182 GCF_902162175.1 Bartonella saheliensis | reverse complement strand
ACTGCACCAGAATTAGATACAGCAGCCGCCATCTCAGGCGTTGATACACCAGCCATAGGCGCTTGTATTATTAACGAGCGTATATCTTTAGGTAATTTAGCTAACACAGTAGCCCTCAAAATTGATGATATTGATGATTTGGAAATTTATCACCTATAATGCTTTTGAAACTATAGATGGGAAGTACGAATAATAAAATCGCTCACTCTTGCTCCACACCACTTAGATCAAGTTAGCAGCAAGAAAATTAAAGCTTCGTTCATTTTCATATCCAGCGGCGGTATATATAAAAAAATGTACGATTGCAATAACCCATTATCCTGATAAATTGTGATATATACAATTTTTCTATAACCTTAAAAATCTATTTCATTAAGCTTGTCGTGATATATCTTATTTATTCAGCACAGTAGATGAAAAACTATGAGCAGTTTTTTGATAAAAATCTCAAATTTCAAAAAGAACAAAGAGAATCAAATCACTGTAAAAACCACCCCGCCTTAAGTTCTGTAAATGATATTTTGTATCTCATCTTAACCTGCAAAACTTTATAATGCTAAAACCAATCAACCCTAAAATGGTTAAAGCAGAAAGAGAGAGTGTGAAACAGCCCGTGCTCTTTTGTCTGAAGTCCCCTCTAAAGACAATATCCATAATGATGGCTCTCGTTTTATTGTCAATGATACGAGCGTAGAAAAGCTTAAGGAATTGTTAAAAGAAAATCCTCGTGGTCTCTTAATGGTTCGTGATGAGTTATCCAGTTTCTTAACAGATATGGAATGGAAATAATATCAAACAGACCGCGCTTTTTATCTCGAAGCTTTTAATGAAGATGGTCAATTTACCTATAACCGTATCGGGCGTTGAACCATTTTTATTCCCAATGCACCCCTTTCCATTATAGGGGGTATTCAACCGTCTCGTATTCTGCCCTTTATACGCAATGCTTTATATGGCAAAGGCAATGATGGTTTTTTACAACGGTCTCAAATGCTGGTGTGACCCGATGAGACAAAAGGGTGGCAATGGGTTGATAGACATCCCAATCAAGAGGCATGGAAAACTTATGAAGGAGTATTTCATTCTCTTTATGATAAACCCACTTGATTCTTCTGAACACCGGCTTGTCATGCGTTTTTCTGCTGAAGCTCAAGAGATGTTTCGTGAATGGATGCAAAAGGTTTTTAAAGAAGCTAAAGGAAATAAACTTTCTGAAAGCTTACAAGCGCGTCTTTTGAAAATGCCCAAAACCATAGAAAGCCTTGCGTTGGGAAAAAATTTGTTAAGTCATGTCAAAAGGCTTTACGCGGCTGGGGATGCATTCATAAAAGACTGTGCAAAATTGATTATCGAATGCTGTGATCATTTACCCGATATTTTTACTTTACGCGATATTCACCAACGGTGTTGAATACATTTCAATATTTGTACCTTTTACTTCTTTTCCTTTGACGGTCCAAGTAACAATTCTGTTAGGATTAAATAAATCGTCTCTTTGATAGACTTTTTTGTCTGACTAAATTTGCTATCGGTAAATTTAGTGAGTTTCTTTTTTAACCAATACTTTTTTCTTCAGTAGCGAGTTTTGTCAGTTCTTTTTTAGCTTCAAGCTTGGTCAGATCTCCCTGAGCTACAAGTTCTACAAGATTTTTCTTGGAAGAAAATTAAGTGATCGTAAATAATACCACTACTAGGAATATCTGCTGTATATCCCTTATAAACGTTACATATTTTCTCACCCCTCTCTTATCACCTCCCCCATAATTTTTTCCAAAAGCGCTTGTAAAAAGGGATAGGTTGCGGAGTGGGAGGGGTATCAGGTTTTTCAATTGGTTGATCACCATCAGGTATCTCAGCTCCTACGCTTTCTTTGATTCTTTTACAAAGGAATTCATAAAAATTACTCGCGTAATATTCGCACTCTTCAGATGGAAGCATGACATAGAGTGGACATTCACCATCCTGAAACCGTGTATAATCAAAATAAAAGGTTTCACCAAAATCTGTTCTGCTCACGAAAAGCTGTTCTGGTGTTATAAAACCTTTTTTTCTATTGAGTAAGTTTCGGTAAACAATATCACCAGCAGGAATACCTTCCCCATAATCTCCATAAATGCTAAAAATTTCATCACCACCAATTTCTCCTCCTCCATATTTCTTTAAAAAAACTTTGTAAGATGATGTGAATTTCAAACCCAAAGCTTTCTCTGCCTTTTCAATCTGTAAATCATCTGTTTCATTCTCTTCATCATCTTCACTACCAAAATTGATAATATCATCATCATACTTATTCACTTTATCAATTAATACTGCAACATCAGCTAAGGTATAGGTTTTCATGACACTTCGCCTGCGTGCTCTTTAATTCTTTTACAAAGGAATTCATAAAAATTACTTGCATAATAATGTGACTCTCCAGATGGAATTTCGACATAGAGTGGGCATTCACCATCCTGAAACTGAGAGTAATCAAAATAAAATGTCTCACCAAAATCTGTTCTACTCACAACAAGCTGTTGTGGTTTTGCTAAACCATTTTCTATATCTGTTAAGTGATAGTAAACAATATCACCAGCAGGACAATCCTCAAAACTTGCGTTATAAATGCTAAAAATTTCCTCATAACCAATTTCTCCTCCTTTATAATTTTTTAAAAAATCCTTATAAGAAGTTGTAAACTGTAAACCGAGAGTTTTTTCTGCCTCTTTAATTCGTACATCACTAACTGCGTCCTCTGCAGTACCAAAATTGATAATATCATCATTATATTTATTTACTTTATCAATTAATTGCACAACATCAGCTAAAGTATAAGTTTTCATAGGTTGTTCTCCATAAATTGCTATTTTTTTAACTTCATATTTTCTTCTAACATCTTAGCACGCTCCTTCCAATATTTTGGTCTCCATATATCGAAAATATCTCTATCAATAGCCGATCCCATTGTATTAGGATTAATATGAATAAGAGAATTATATTTTTTATGAAATGCATTTGTAACTTCTGCTATGGGACCATCATGCGTTTGCAGCATATGATGCAATTCAACAGGTTTATTATCAAAGCCAATGGGGGCTCTTCCTGTTTTCATCCTTTCAATATTTGTACCTTTTACTTCTTTTCCTTTTACTGTCCAAGTAACAATTCTATTAGGATCAAACAAATCATCTCTCTGATAGACTTTGTTTATCTGAGTAATTTTTTCTCCCTTTCTCGTTATTTCAAACCCAACCTCAATAGGTTTTGACCAGAATTTTCTTTCCTGTCCAAAATATTGAGTTGCAATAACTTCATCGCTCATTTTTTCTAGTGATTGAGCGACTTCTCTCCCAACATGAGCAGTATTTACTTCAGAAGTAGATGCTCCAACTTTTGCTCCTGTTATAGCTGCTTCTTTGATCAGATCTTTTTCTACAAGCTTACCCGCAAGCTTTATGCCTCCCTTAGCTACTGCAGCAGCGCCGTCAGTAAGAACTATAGAACCCACTATATAAGCTGTATTTCCTACTGGTTTACCTATCATTTCGCCAGATTCAACACCGATACTGAATGCCCCATCTTCCCCTTTTTCCATTGTTTCATGTATGTGATCTATATACCCCCAAAAGGAACCATTCACACCTTCCCAGAATTGACCAGCACCTTCCTGGAGTTGACCAACACCTTCTTCCCAAAGTTGACCAGCACCTTTTTCCCAGAGTTGACCAGCACCTTCCCAGAATTGACCAGCACCTCCCAAGACATCATCTTTCATATGTCCACTCACGACCCAAGACGCTCCTGTTCCAATGCCTTTAACAATCGTTTTACCGTCCTCAAATAAATTGTTTCCTATTGCTTTTACGGCAGAAGAAGTCGTACCGTACGCAACACCTATCAACCAAAACACATCTTGTTGCTCATCAATCTCAAGCCATTTTTCGGCAACATCTTTTCGACACCACTTATCAGGACACTCTTCTAATTCTTTCTTCATTTGGGCACGTTGAGCACTGCTGAGGTAGTTATTTTCCGCGGCATTACCAGCAGCATCCGCGCCAGTATTGACATCCCCACCAGCAAGGGCGGCAGCAAAGCCCCCCGCTATGCGCGCGATATCAATGGTGTGCTCTTTAAAGTCAGCAAATTGTGCATCAATTTTTGCCGTGATGCGGGCTTGTTCTTCCGGCGTTGGGGTGCGACCATCTAATGCCCCCATTTCCTCTTTCACAATGTTTTGCATCCACAGTTTGAACTGGAGCATGGCTGCGGCTTCGCCTACAACACCCCCCACGGCGCCAGCCGTACAATCACCACTCGCTGTCGCACCGACAATACAGCCAAGCCCCGCATGAGCTACAATTTGCGTCACCGTGTCTATTTTGCCCTCTGCTTTAGCGGTACCAATTTCTTCCGCTAATGTTTTGCCAAGGGTTCCTGACAGCGCTGTACGTAGATTGTTAAAAAAGTTTTTGTCAAGTGAACCGCCTTCAAGAGCTGTTTGAACGCCCGTGCCAATGGCGGCTTTGATCAGATTCCTTTCTGCCTCACGCGTGATACGATCAACCAAAGGGGCGGTTTTGGATAAGGATTGTCCAACACCAGCCATCTCTGTGAATTGACTGGTTAAACCTGCTGTCAACATTGAAGAGACAATGCCCAAAACATTCTTCGATGAGCCTAGCTCATGAAGTGCCTCGGCAATGTTGCCGCGATTATTGACAAGAGCCACAGCACTTTTGTTGATCAGCGCCTGTACCCCTGCTTGTATCGCTGCATTCATGGCTGTGCTGGAGCCAACACCCAATGCACTGGCAATGGCACCGGCGGCACTGGAAGCTGTCCCTGCAGTAACAGCTGTTACAATCAAGGTGACAAAAGCTGCTCCTACTTCTGTGAGACCCTGCTTTTTATAATCCCAGTCTTTAAATTCAGCCTTAACTGCCTGCCAATCAACTTGCTTGGCTAATTCTGGATCATCACGCAATTGCTTGATCCATGACAATTCTGGAGAACGGGCTAACTGCTCAAGGGATTGGTCAAAATCACCGGTTTGTTCATATTCAACAACAAAGCCATCACCCGCATCAAGCTTCATACCCCCACCAGCTTCTATGGTCACATGCTTGATGCTTTCATTCAGATAGCCTTTGTCGCTCTCACTCCACCACACAAGGTTTTCATTGCGCTGATAAACATCCTTAAAATCTTGATCCTTGTTGGTCAGAAACTTGATCTTCCCCTTATCTGCCGTAAGATGTATCTCGCCACCACTTTTTGCCCCTATGGCTTTAAGCGTAAGATCCCCATTTTGCGCATGCATGGAAAGGTTACCACCCGTTTCTATCGTGGTTTTGGTTGTGGTAACTTCGGTTGATTGTTCACGAAACTTATTCTTTTGCTTCGATTTGTCCCCCTCTTTCCCCCTAAGATCCAAATCAGAATTACTAAAGTCTTGTTCTGAGACCACATTGAGAGTACCACCACTGGTGAAATCTGCATCGCCCTTGACTTTAAACTTACCCCCAATGTTAAGATCACCCTCTGTAACAATGGTTAGATTGTCACCACTGTTGACTTCGGCCAACTTGTGATGAGAGCTTTGAGCATCATAATGCCCTTTTTCTAAGGTTTGCTTATTCTCACTCTCTAGTACCAATGAACCAATGGTCGCAGAACCACCGACAGTCACCGTCATTGAACCGCCACTGTTCCATTGCCCACCGTTCATGCTTAAATCGCCAAGGGAGTGAATGTTTAAATCCTGAACAGCAATGATTTGAGACTGCTGCCCCTCGCGATCAACAAAACCAAATTCATTCGTGTCACGGATTTTGGCTGTCCCATCAACGATTGTCTCAGCAGTGAGGGTGATCATATTCCCTAAAACAACCCCTGACGAGTTGACAAAAAGCCCTTGGCTGCTCAGATCAACAGTACCGCTGCCAAGCAAAAATCCACCATCATTCAACAAAGTTTGTGTTGTTGATACGTTGAGTGAACCATTACTCACGATGGAGCCGCTATTGGCAAAGCGGTCTGTCTCTATAGTGACACCATTGCCTTTTAAGTGTGCACTAGCAAGATTTGCTTGCTGTGTTTTTTCCCCATAAATATCCTGCGTGAGAGAAGAGTTTGGTGCTAAATAAACATGGGGCACCAAAACTTCTTGCCCGTTTACAACATGCGTCTCAAGCCAGATCATATCTTTTTTGATCTCGGCAATTTGCTTTTGTGTTAATGGTTTGCCTAGCTCTAACCCTAAGGAATCTTGCTGTGCGATGGCATTGTCATAAAGCCTTTGCATTTGTGCGTTGGGATCATCCACGTCTATGAGGCTGCGATTCCCTGTGAGTTCAAAGATTTGCTCACTTATCAGACGATATTCATAATAGGCATCCCCTAATCTTTTAAACACTTGCTCAGGCTTATAATTGCCAACCCTTTTGAGGAAATAATCAGAGCCCAAAAATTTGCTGGGATTGATAAAATCTGGACGCGTTTCGACTAAAAACGGTACATCAGGTTTTTGGGGCTGAGCAAGCTCTGTCTTTACAGAGCTAAGTCCATCTTGCTTTGGTACTTGTATGGATTCTGGTTCTGGTGTTTGGATACTCGGTGCAAAAAGTGCTTTGTGCCCCGTCAAACCATTGATAATCTTGTTTAATCGATCATCACTGATCAGTGGTTTAGAGCCGTCGAAATCGGTGTTTTTAACACCAGCCAAGCCTTTATCACCAGAGCTTAAACCAACTTGCTCCACCCCTTCACGCACCGCATGATTATCAATATAGCCCGTCAGCTTGGCATCAAGCGTTCCCCCCGCTTCAATCGTGCCATAAACAGCATCATAGGTGCGTGTGAGTGTTTTGGTATTGGTCGTGCTGCCATAATCTGTTATGCCGCCAAACTTACAAAATCCATTCCACGGTCTACATTTTTTCTCCCTGCGATATGTTTCAGTTACAATCTTTGTTGTTTCGCTTAAATCACGTCCTTCATTGAGCAGCGTATCGCCCCGCATCACAATGTTGCCATTGGCAGAAATCAAGCTATAGCTATTGCGGATATCCCCGGCATTCACAGTCAGATGACGCCCTACTAAAATCTGTGCCGCATTACCCTTAAAATGTGCTTGCTGACGGATGACTGTAGTATCAACATCTTCCTTTATCTGGTGGTGCTTAACATTGGTTCCTTCCCATCTTCCCTCAACGAACCGGTGAGAAACCACTTTATCACTTACCTCAACCCCACCTTCACGCATGTTGGTAAGAGATGAGACATCGAAGCTCATATCACCTGAGACAGCTTCTAAAAGACCAGAACTGTTGATCACATGACCTGCCCGCTCTCCCTTTAAGCCACGGATGATGAGATTGTCTTCGGCAATGACATCGCCAAACTGATTGATAAAATCCCCATCTAAGGAGAGCATGGCAGATTTCTTGGCATAAATCAGCCCGCTATTGCTCATATCCCCGCGCACATTGAGGGCAACCGCATCACCACCAGAACCAAGGCTGCCAGCATTGTTCAACGCATCTGTCGTCAAAACAAAAGTGCCACCACTTTTGAGAACCCCACCTTCAGCATTTAAAACCAGAGCCGTTTGCCCCAATAGTGGATCATGATTTTCTGCTACAAGTGTAAAAGCCCCTTGAGATAAAAATTGACCTGAATTTACTAATGAACCAAGCTTTGCATCAACAATACCACTCACCATGATGCCTTGATTGCTTACAAGACCAGAGCTGTTTAAGCTAAGCGTCCCACCTTGTGCTTCCACAAGCCCTGCATGGGTGAGCATGCCTGCACTCAATGCCACATCATAGGCGCCAACCTCACTTGTCTCGCCCATTGTCAAGGTGCCATCACTGGAAAGCGCTATCCGCTTTTTAGAAACAATGCGCCCTGTTTGATTAAGATTTGTTTGCGCATGTAAAGCAATTTCGTCATTGCTCTCTATCATGCCGCTATTGCTTAAATCACCACGGCTCATCAGCTGAAGATCACCACGCTCAATCTCTATGTGCCCTGCTTGGATCACACTGTCTGCAACAACATTGACTGCCCCTTGCGTAGAGATGAGACCATCAACATTTTCAAAACGACCCACATCAATGTGCAAACCATCTCGCGCTAAAACATGCGCACCCTCATCATGTGTAGCGTTTTGTTGGTTTGAATTTGTTGTTGCAGCGCTTTTATTGACAAAAGATGTTGCAACAATCTTCATCGCACCGGCAAGAGCACTGAGAAGACCAGCCTTATTATTTACATGACCAGCCCGTGTCTCTTTCAGCCCATGAATGGTGAGAGCCTCTTCAGCAATTATTCTGCCCTGTATATTGGTTAAATCACCATCACTGAATACGTCCATAGACTTTTTTGCGTAAATCAGCCCACTATTGTTCAAATCTCCGCTCACATTGAGGGCAAGATTTTCATCACTAGAGCCAAGCGCCCCCAAATTGTGCAGTTTCCCTGCAGACAAAACAAGACTGCCCCCACTTTGGATAACCGCACCAGAAGCATTCTCAAGAACAGCTTGTTGACTATCCGCTCCCTCTTGTGTGCTAATCGTCAAGTGTAAATCATTGCTGGCAATCAACATCCCTTGATTGTTGAATGCACTTGCATATCCACTAACGCTGTCACCGCGCATCATGCCATGATTGAGAATCTGATCACGCACTTGGAATGCGAGTTCCCCACCTTGCGCTTCTATACTTCCCGCTTGTGTCAAAGCAGCAGCGCTCAACGCCACATCATGCCCCAACACTGTGCTTTTTTCACCCGTTGTAAGCATACCCCCAGCTGTCAATGCAACCTGCTGCAAACTAATAATATCACCCTTGTGGGTAAGCGCTCCATGCGCTTGAAGTGTGATCACTCCATTGGACGAGACACTGCCTTCTTGGATAAGATCACCACTCTGGGCAGAAAGATCAACTTTTTGCTCTGCTGCTAAACGAGCCCGTGAAGTAAGTGCTGTTGCTTCCGCCAAAAGAAAACCGCCAGCGCTATAATGACCAGCTCCTATGTTAAGTGCATCAGCGGATTTCAGAACAACATTCCCCCCAGCACCAAGATGGTTATTTAAAGCCGTGATTTGATTGGTTTTTATGGTCAAATCGCCAAGGGAAGAGATTCCTGTCTGATTGTTGTCTTGCAAGCGATCCAGATCAATAGTCGCGGCATTTATCTGTAAAAGCGCACCAGCCGCAATTCGCCCACGCCCTGCCTCAACTTTTGTCGCTTGTAAGTGCAAAGAACCTGTCGCTGACTGTTGGCCATCATTGCCAATGCCATTGGCCAACAGAGCATCAGAGCCTAGCTTAATCACATCGGCGTTCACATCAACATTGCCGCTTGCTGCAACTCGTGCATGTTCTGCTAATTCAACCGTGTGACGCGCTTTCAGTTTAACAGAATCTTCTGAAAACAATAAGTCTTTTACATGCACGCTCTCGTGATGAGAATGCGCATTTACCGCACCTTTAGCACGGGCTTTAGCAAGCACCAGCTTCCCATCACTTGTCAATCTCATGGCGCCTGCATTGGCAACCATGTCCCCTCGCATTTTAACGCCTGCCCCTTTATCGTTGGCAAGCACGCGGATCTGACCCGCATACATCCCACCAAATTCACTGGAATCAATCGCCAATTCCGGCTCTTTGCTATCAAAGCCAAGAGAAGTTACTTCCCGTTTATCATAATCAAAATGATTATGCCCCGCGATAACTGCTAAATCCCCTTTAACTTGGATGGGACCTGCTATACTGATCTTGCGCGAAACCAGATCAAAAATATCCACTGTGCGTCCATCAGCGCCTTTAGCGCCAATGGTGATATCACCCCCTTCAACGCGCAAACCGCTTAAAGCCCCATTGGCGCCAATAATCGGCTGCCCTGTCGATAAAGTCACTCGCGGTGTATTGATAAAACCACAGCCCTGACAGGTAATTCCATTGGGATTAGCAATAATAACATCCGCCGCGACCCCATGAACTTCGCTCACACCTTCAAGACGCGAACGATTAGCACTTATCACTTCGTTGAGAATAACCTTTGCAGCACCAGTGCCCCGTAAATTGCCATTGCCAAGCACCAAACCGCCAAGCTGTGAACGTGAAACCTCCTCAGTCGAATTGTTTAAAATTACGCCATGGGTATCAACATTAAAACTGTCGTATTTATTGTGAGAAAGACCTTGCCCATTGGGGCGCGCTATATCAACAAGCGGTACGCCATTGCTGGCTTCTCCTATCGTGGGGCGGAAAAGTGAGCCAACCCCATCTGCCGCTTTAATCCCTTGAGCCTCTTGTACTGGTGATCTTTGTGCACCAATTGCTTGCGCTTGTACTAACAAAGGTTGAAAAGCTAAACTAAAGCTTAAAACGAGAGAAATCCCCTTATGAGCCCCTCGCCGCAAAACACCAAGAGCATGCTTCCCTAGCACATACCCATATCCTAATTTATGCTTTTGTTTCTGAAATCCCCGCATCTTACTCTCCTCAAAAAGCCTCTATCTCTTTGTAAAAAAACACCCAATGGGTATAAATAGTTAGGCGATCTTTTCGACCGCCTCTTTGCTCTAAAATCTCAATAATGTCCGCACTTGAAACAACCCTGTCGTATTCCCCTGCTCTCTTGGTGTTGATTGGGTCAAAATATTTGAATATGACAGATCCATATCCAAAATCTCTCCACTTGCATGAAAACCCAGAGTTGCCCCAACGAGGCTACCGCCAAAACTGTTTCTAACGGGGGCATTGGCGACCATCCCTAAATCAAGCGCTATATACGGTGTAAATTGCCCTATAAATTTACGCCCCATTTTTGAAGAAAAACCTGGTAATAATAGCGAAAACTCATTGCGCCAAAACACACCATTATTGCCGTAATAAACCGCCTCACGGACGCCGCGTACAGAAGAATTTCCACCAAGTGACAGTTGTTCTGAACTAAATAACGTATCAGGGGATAATTGCCCTGAAAATAACGTGTTATAGCGAAAATTATACTGTTTGAGTGAAAAGTCACGCCCATAGCTTAAAGAAAAAGACAACTTTGAAAATTGCCCCTTGGGGGTATTTTTTGTCGAAGTTTCTTGCTCCTTATCATCATAAGCGCCCAAAATCGCCAAACCCTTATGAAACCCTATATGAGCGCTTAATTCTCCTCCCATCCATTTGCGTGAATGATCAAGCTCTAATGTTGCAATAGCCAGTTTACGGCTGGAAACATCAACCTTGCTGCCCATAATAAAATTATCGGAATATTTCCATGTCAGTCGTCCTGTAACCCATGTCTTTCCCTCTTGATCGCGGTCAATAACCCATGAAATCCACGGCGTAAGCGATAAAGATTTACCGGCAGTATCAATATCAGAAAATATTCCCTTAATACTCGAATGATATTGACTCCAACTGCCATCAAGACCTACCGTCCAATAGCCATAGGGAATAGAAAATGAACCCGTTATCGTATCACTATTGGGGCGCTTGCCTGAAAAATGATACGGGCCACCATTCATGGAGCGCTGATAACTAAACGACCATTGATCATTGATCCCTAATAAATCATCAAAAGAAAGGCTAACACGCGTTTGGTAAAGTCCTGTGGCTTTAGCACCAAGATTATCACTGGAAAGTGTAAGGAGCCACGGCTTCTGCTTATTAATATGAATATCAAGAATAGAACCACCTGCAACCTCCCCAGCACCAAGGTTAATGGTCGCATGACGAGAGAAAAGCCGATTAATTTGATCAAGTCCTTGCTCTATCGAGCGAAGATGAGCAGGGTGACCAATCACATGTGGAAAAGCTGTGATGAGTTCACCTTGATATTTTTTTCCAGCTTTCTGTCCCTCTAAGGTAATATCCTCTATCTGTCCTTCAACAACAACAATTTTAAGACGACCTCCCCTTAGGTCTTGTTCAGGTAAATAAGCCCGCACCGCAATATAGCCGCGCTTCATATAAAGTTTGGTTACTGCTTTGAGCACTTTGTTGATCTCGGCAATACCAAGACACCGCCCTTCCCAAGAGGAAATGGCATTATGAAGGTCGGCATAAGAAATCAACTGAACACCAACAAATTCAATGTTTTTAATCAGCAAACAGTTTTTTTGTGTTGAATCACTTTGAAATAATAGAGGTTCATTATCATCCTGTAATGAAATCTCATGCGTTTCGTTCCTGCGATGTAATTGTTGAAAACGCTGTTCTTGTGTTTGTTGACGTTGAATCCTATCGGATTGATCAATCGCTTGATCACGAATGCTTTCTGCAAAACTCGCCCATGAAAAAAAATATAAAAATGCTGCAAAAATAAAAAATAAAAGGGAAAAAAAACTACGCATTTATTGTCCCTCAAAGTGAGAAACAAAATGAACCACACCATCAGTGTTACAGAAAAAATCACTAACCGCGTAACAATTCTTTAATTTTTTAATGAGAATAATGCTTCTAAAATCTAATAGAAAAGCATAGACTACCCTGTATAAACCCGCTTTATTGGTTGTACAAACCATATCACTCCCCCCGCCTCTGAAGAGCGTATAATTGCACGGTTAAATGACAATCATACATTCTATATGCTTCTTAATTTTAGGTGTCGCATATAGTATAATTTTGAAGTGCAAGTAAAGACTGTTATTCACAGAATATATCTGATTTATTAGAACTGTTACATATTAGAGACAATAAACGCCTATCCTTTATTATCACCTGATAAGAAGCCCAAAAACACAATCTAAAACGATAATAATATCCTTTTATCACATTCATGGTTTATTGCGTTCAGAAGATTATCGTGCTCGTTCATGCTTATAATTTATGCAAAGAACTCCCTCGTATCCCTTGTGTAAAGACAGCTGAGGGTTTTTGGAAGTTTGTAACAGCAGGGCGTGAACATGAGGCATTTGCACGTGAATTATGAAACTGTAGAACCCTATCCAGTAACTTTTAAAAAAGGCAATCCAAAACAGACTGATATCTCTAATCCTAAAGAATTCTATTACGTAACAGAAATGAAATTCGCAAAAATTAAGAATAGTAAGGAAAAGGATAAATCGACTGTTATTTATAACAGCAATATCACAATAATAGATATCTCTCTTGAAGCTTATAAGTATATCGTCAATAGCAAGCCCACTCTTGAATGGGGTATGGGACGTCAATATCTTAAGACTGATAAAAAAGTGGTATTGTTAAGAACTTACCCAAATTAGAAATTAGAGAAACTGAATAAGCTTTTAAGGTATGCTCATATAATGGGTATGCTAATCTTATAAGGGGTATAGGGTCTTATAACTATAGATTTATACCCCTTTTATAAATTGCTTACATACAATCTTAAAAGGAATAATTTATCATGCGTTATTCTAAAAAGAGATCATTTGCACTTTTAAACACTCTACTTTGGATTGCTTTAAGAAAAGCTAAAAGCAAGGGTGTGAACTCATTGAAATAAAACCTACAGGCGAACTTCTTATCTATCTTAAAGACAAGATCCCAATACCAAACTCAGTAAAGCATACAGACAAAATTTTAGATTTGTCAAAGAATGAATATTACGAAACCTTGCTCTCTAAGATGTAAAATACCATGCCTAAACCACGCCCTCCTCATCTTGTTAAACAGATTACCCAACATGGCAAAATCGTATGGTATGTACGTATTGGTCATGGAAAACGCATTAGAATCCGCGAAACCTATGGAACGCAGGAGTTTGTTGATAACTACAAAAGTGCACTTGCCGAATTGCAAGGGCTTATACTTCCTAAATCCAAAACCGGTAAACTTGTTGAAGGTTCATTCGCATGGCTGCTTAAACAGTATCTAAACAGCTCTAATTGGCATAGTCTTGCTAAAATCACAAAAAAACAAAAAGAACTCATCCTTATGAAGGTATGCGATACAATAGGCAACATTCCATACCAAGCAATTGAACAAGATCTTATGGAAAATAATCCAACAGTAGGAGTAAAAAGACCGGCTCTTAGCAATAAAGATGGCTTTGCTGTTTGAACAGAAGAAGATGTTGAAAAATATTACCAACGCTGGTCACATGGTACCCATGAACGTGTTTGGATTGATGTTCTTCTTTACACAGGCTTACGTCGTGGTGATGCCGTTCGCATTGGCTGGAAAGATGTTAAAGATAATATCATTTATCTCAAAACAGAGAAAAGCAAATTCCAAACAGATGTTTTTCTTCCTATTTTACCAGAATTAGCAGAGACACTTAAAATTGGTCCTGTTGGAGAAGAAACATTCATCTGTAGTAAAATTAATCAAAAGTTCACAAAAGAAAGTTTTGGTAATACATTTCGAGATGCTTGTAATGCGGCTGGAATTAAAAAATCAGCACACGGTTTAAGAAAATTAGCAGCAACACGCACCGCTAACTCTGGTGCAACAGTATCACAACTCAAGGCAATTTTTGGCTGGACAGAAGATAAAATGGCATCCCTTTATACCAAGAGCGCAGATTGTTAAAGACTAGCACTAGAAGCTATAAAAAAGCTTCAAAAAAGTTAGGAATCGAAGTAAAAAACATAATAGAATTAATACTCAACTATTCCCTTATTTATATAATGACTCATCGATTTTCACATTTTTATTCAGCAAAACTAGCGTCACCACATAATCAATAAAGAATTTGATATGAAAAAATTTCGCACCTAAAAAAGCAGCTTTTTATCTCTTTTTATCTCTAAAATTACTATTAATTAAGATATGTTTTCATTTTGCTCAATGATTCCTTGGAAAGAGCTTCTTTAAGGAGTTCATTTTCCCTATTAGAATCTAATTCCTTTTCAATAAGAATACGTGCTGTAGAAATTGCCAAATCGATAGCCGATGAAGAAACCATGCGGATTGCATCTGCTTCTGCCTGAGCAATTTTTTGCTCAGCCAATTTGTTGCGGTTTTTTACATATTCTTCCGCTTTTGTACGAGCCTCAGCAATAACGGATTCAACCTCATGCTTTGCCGCTGCAATAATTTCCTGCGCATCTTTTTCTGCTTCCGCATGCTTGCGTTGATATTCAGCTAATATTTCCTGTGCCTCTTCACGAAGACGCAGAGCCTCATCCAGCTCATCTTTGATACGCTTCGCACGTGTATCGAGATGATGTAAAACTTTCTGTGGAATCTCGAAATAGACTAAAAGAGCTAAAAAAAGAACTAACCCAACAAAAGCCCAAAAAGTATCACTCATCTTTGTCTTCCTCAATAATCCGCAGTTTTAACAACTGAACGAACAGCTTCTTTGCTGATATCAACATCAATCAATTTTTTTACAATTTCAAGGGCGACTTCCTCAGCGATAGAACCAACATTTTGCATCGCTTTATCGCGAATTTTCGCTATCTGTTCTTCAGCATCTGCAAGCTTTTTCTCTAAACGCTCTTCAATTTCTTTTCGTTCAAGCTCTGCCTTTTGTTTTAATTCTTCACCAGCAGCTTGTGCTATAGTATGAGCTTTCAAACGCGCTTCTGCTAATTCACGCTCATAGGTTTCAACAACAGTATCTGCTTCCTGCTTCATACGCATTGCCTGATCTAAGTCAGATGCAATTCGATCTCGACGTGTTTCAATAACACCCCCAATACGCGGTGCAATCACACGAGAGATAAACAGATAAAAAAGTCCGAAAGAAACTGCCAACCAGAAAAAATGCGAACTAAAATGAACAAAATCAAAAGGCGGAAATACGCGATTTGCATGCTCTGCCACTTTTTCGATATGTTCTATCGACGTTTCAGTGTTCTGTGCATAAGCGCTGGAAACAAACATCTTCTTTCATCCTTTAAATAGCTTAAACCCTCTCTAACCAATGATAATTGACAAACAATTCTCTGATTGAGAGCTAAAAGGGTAAACCTTTCCTCATAGTGAGAACAAATATACCCTTTTGATGATGATTAAACCCCAAAAAGAAGTAATAAAGCAATGAGCAATGAAAAAATACCTAAAGCTTCTGTCACAGCAAAACCAAAGACGAGACGTCCAAACTGACTATCTGCGGCTGATGGATTACGTAATGCACCAGAAAGATAGCTCCCAAAAATATTACCAAGCCCTAAAGCTGTTCCAGCCATACCAAAGCAAGCAAGACCAGCGCCAATATATTTTGCTGCAAGCACCATTTCCATATTATTCTCCTTTAAAGTGAAATTGCACTATTCGACGGAAAACCGCCAGTTTATTAATGTCCTGGATGAATTGCATCATTAAGATACATACATGTTAAAACTGTAAAGACGTAAGCTTGAAGAAATGCAACCAAAAACTCAAGAGCCGTAATCGCCACAGTCATAATAAGGGGCAAAATTGAGCCACCAACGCCTACGATTCCTACCCCAATCATTGAAACAACAAACCCTGAAAACACTTTGAGCGTAATATGACCAGCAAGCATATTCGCAAAAAGACGAAGCGAAAGGCTGATGGGGCGGGAGAGAAAAGAAATAATCTCAATCATTGTCACGAGCGGCAAAACGACGACAGGAACCCCACTGGGAACAAATAGTTTCAAAAAACTGACCCCATGCTTATAAAAGCCATAACCAATCACCGTCAAAATGACCACCATTGCCAACGAAAACGTGATCATGATCTGTGAGGTCACCGTATAAAAATAGGGGAAAAGACCAATAAAGTTAGCAACTAAAATAAAAGTAAACAGAGAAAAAACTAAAGGGAAAAACTGCATTCCCTGCACACCAGATGATTCCCGCAGAGTCGATGCGACAAACTCATAGGCCATTTCTGAAAGAGACTGCATCCGCGTTGGAACCAATCCACGACTTGATGATGAAATAAAAAGAAAAACAGACGTTATAACAACCGTAACAACTGTAAACAATGATACATTTGTAAATGATAAATCTATATTTCCTATGGAAATATTAATCAGCCGTGAAATCTCAAACTGATGAATAGGATCTGGAGCGTGCGCTGTCACTTCAACCTCATTTATCGGACCTATCATTGGTCTCTTTATTTTGTTCATCTTGGCGCAATACGCCTTTTTGCCCTAATTGACTGGAGGGAACATACCCCACAGACCGAAGAATACTCAATACACCAGCAGCAAATCCAAGGAGGAGAAAGAACACCAATCCCCACGGCCATGAACCTGCTAACTTATCAAACCCTACCCCCAAAACAACACCAACGATAACACTTGCCAGAAACTCACTGGAAAGCTTAATTGCATCCGCTATCCTTCCTTGTGATTTGTCCCGTCTATCCTTATATTCACGCTTCCTTAATGCTTGCTTGCGCACTAAAGCTATGCTTAAGTTCTTACTACGACATTCCAAATCCTCTGAATAAAAACACTCTCTTTGCTTTTTCTTTTCAGCCTCCTTGCGACTTATAACGGGTTTTTCGCCCATCGCCATCATTGGCTCCTTCATCAAAAAGCAAAGTAAAAATGCATCTCATAAAATCGTGTGCATCATATTGTTCCCGAATTTATTCGTCAAGACACTAAAAGAAATCTATCACAAATTATCATATAAATTTTATCGCCTAAATAACATATTTTTCAATTCAACATACTTTTTTAAAAAGCTTCTGTGAATAATATAAAACCCATGAGTCTGCATCTTTATGCTGAAGCGACAAAACAGTATCATTATACATTTTCTCAACTACAATGTTGCAACAGTCTGCGTCTTTAAAAAAGCATAAAGGCATATCTTTTCTTCCTATCCTTTAAATATTCTGAACTTATGTGAATTCATCTATACAAAACATATCGTGTAACACTTTACTAAAAGTGCACAAACATAACTGATGTCTTATTCTTGGTAACCTAATAGACTAAACACCTATTCATTGGTTGTGAATCAATTGTCTAGACTTTACCCATCATGTGTTCATGAAGATTGATATACCATTGAAAACTGAAAATAATATAAAACCATCTACTAGGTTTTGTACGTTAATACCTGTTTATAGGCCCCATCGTGAAATGAGCTTAAAAGCATAAAGAGATTTTTCTTTAAATCTGCGATATAACAAATTTACAATTTTAAACAAAACACAATAACACTTGAATACAACCATTATACTATTTTATAAAACTTTACCCTACTTGTTGAATTTCACTCTTTAGAATTGAATATTGTTAGATTCAGCAGATATTTTTACTTTTTATTAAAAAATAACATCGCCATAAAAAGCGCTTGTTAATACCCTTTAGTTTTATAAAAAGATAATTTAATGCTTCTTTACAAATAAACACCTATCATTACATTCCCTCCCCTCATATTGTCTTTATTTTTACATTAAAATATACTCTTAAGAGGATTGTGTGCTCTTTCTACAATATTCCCTATTAAATTCTTCTAATGACACGCGAATAAAGAGTCTTTATCAAGAGATAATTAAAACGAGAAAGCTCTATACACGCAGTGATAAGTGATTATTGATTTATCAAGACGATAGTAAATAAAGACTTTTTTCTGTTGAAATTATCATTTTACTTTCGATATTTAGAACACTCTAAATTATGAAAAGGCTTATTTTTAATCTATAGACTTCATCCACTTTAAAATAAAGAGCTATCATTTCTTTTTAGAACGTGTCGCAAAAGGATTATCAGAAGCTCGTAATGATAGGCGCATTGGTATACCAGGCATATCAAATGTTTCACGTAATCCATTAACAAGATAACGCAAATACGACTGGGGCATGACTTGGGGCCGTGAGCAAGAAATCATAAATCCAGGAGGACGTGTTTTCACCTGTGTGATATATTTAACCTTAAGTCGACGTCCCGAAACCGCTGGGGGTGGATGATGTGCCACAACAGTTTCAAGCCATTGATTTAATTTAGCCGTGGAAATGCGACGATTCCATACACGATGCATCATCATGACATTTTCCATAAGTTTATCAATTCCTTGACCGTATTGTCCTGATAAAGGAACAGCTCTCAAACCGCGAACTTGAGGAAGAAATCGCGCACATTTTTCATGCAAATCAATTAATGTAGCCTGACGATCTTCAATAAGGTCCCATTTATTGAAAGCAATAACTGGAACACGCCCTTCACGAATCACAAGATCAGCAATTTGTAAATCCTGCTTTTCAAAAGGCATCGTTGCATCAAAAACAATGACCACAACTTCTGCAAAACGAATGGCACGTAACGTATCAGCAACTGATAGCTTTTCTAATTTTTCTTGAATTTTTGATTTTCGACGTAAACCTGCAGTATCAAAAAGTTTAATATGACGACCACCCCATTCCCAATCGACAGAAATAGAATCGCGTGTCAACCCTGCTTCTGGTCCTGTTAACAACCGATCTTGCTTCAGCATACTATTGATAAGGGTGGATTTCCCTGTATTGGGACGTCCCGCAATGGCAATCCGAATGGGCTTGCTTTCATCGTACATAAGCCCCTCTTCTTCCAAACTGTTTACATCATCATCAACAGAAGCAGGCTGTATCGTCATATCTTCTTCTTTGTTGTTGCCAAAAGCGCGCTCTGCCCCAACAGCCTCTATAATGGCATCACGAAGATCGCTAAGTCCCAAACCATGTTCAGCCGATATTGGACACGGCTCTCCCAAACCTAATGACCACGCCTCATACTCTCCCCCTCTTGCCACTTTTGACTCAGACTTATTGGCAACAAGCACAATCGGTTTTCCTGATTTGCGAACCAGTGAAGCAAAATTTAAATCACTAGGTGTTATCCCGCTCTTTGCATCAAATACGAATAAAACAAGATCTGCTTCATCAATCGCAGCTTTTGTATGAGAACGCATACGCCCCTCAAGGGTGTGATCTCCTGCTTCTTCCAGCCCAGCCGTGTCAATTATATCAAAACGTAGATCTTGAAGTTTTGCCGCATGAATACGCCGATCACGTGTTACACCCGGCTTATCATCAACCAAAGCCAATTTTTGCCCAACCAAACGATTAAAAAGTGTTGATTTACCAACATTGGGACGACCAACGATAGCAATGGTAAGGCTCATCGATTTATTCCTTATTTGCCTTACCCTCAGCTTGCATAAGCTCAAGCATCATTCGAGCCCGATCTGTTATTTTTGATCTTAGCACACCTTCCGTAGAAATTTTCTGAAAATAGTCAACGGCCTCATCAATCTTTCCTGCTTTATAAGCAGCTAAGCCTAAAGCCTCTCGTGCGGACATACGCATAGGATCAATATCACTTGTCATATCTTTAACGCGCTTTTCGACATCCTCCAAGGTCCCTGTATCAACTAAAATATAGGCGGCTCGAATTTTTGCAACTTTCCGTAAAATCTGCGGTGCTTTCTCATCCGCTGCAACAGAATCAAAAATCTCCACCGACTTGATAAGATCACCTTGCTCCATGCGTAAAGAAGCCTCACGCAAACGGGCAAGAAAAGGATATCCTCCAAAATGAGAGTCTTTAATAGTTTCCAATTGCTTTATCGCCTTATCAAAATGACGTGTATCGGCAAAATTAAGGCTTTGTACAAATGCATCACCAATATGGCTAGCTTTCTTTATTTGCGTATGATGATAAATTTGATAAGCAATTATCATGAGGATGAAAAGAAGAGCAGCCCCAATAATTAAAAAACCATAGCGTCTCCAAAAAGCAAGCGCCTTTTCCTGACGAAATTCTGCATTAACTTCAGCAATAAAACTATCATACGACATATAATATACCTTGTAAAACAACTTACTTTCTACACTTTTATGCATAAATGAACAAAGATGGTAGCCCTCATTCATAAAAAATCTTTAAATTGCTCCGTTTATTCATTTCAAAGCAATATGTATTCCAATTGATTAGCCTTTTGCAACTGTATCGATTAAAAATGATGTAAATATCCTTTTGCTTCACATGACTATTTTTATATAATTGGGATTTATAAAAAAGATCACGACTTTAATGTCATGCATGCTTGTTGATAATGTTAATTATTCTTCCCTCATTAATGTATACAAAAGACAATTTTTTAAATAACCCGTTCCCTATCTTCGATTGTAGAATAGCATTAAATATACCCCTTAGGCTTTAAATAAAATTTTTTTATATATCTCTTCAACTTATCTTCATAGGATTAATAATCTTTTGGAATCAATCCTTAAAGCTTTCAAAAAAATATCCTATTGTAATGGCCAAACCCACATAAGCATGGGAACAGCAACAATAATGATCAACACCGCTAAGGGAGCCCCCAAACGTGGATAATCACTAAAACGATATCCTCCTGGCGCCATCACGAGCATATTACTTTGATGTCCAATAGGTGTAAGAAACTCACACCCCGCACCAATGGCAACAGCCATCAAAAAAGCTTCAGGCTTATAATGAAGAGAATGAGCAAAACTTGACGCGATGGGGGCGACCATCATAACCGTTGCGGCATTATTTAAAAATGGCGTGACCAACATGGCTGTCACCAACATCAGAGCTAAAGCACCAGATGGCGGAAAAAATATTGCCAGTTGGCTTAGCCATTGACCAATGAGATCTGTACATCCCGTTTTCTCTAACGCTTCACTTACTGGAATAAGAGCCGCTAATAGGACTAATATTGGACCATCTAATGCCTGATACAGATCACGCGCGGGCAAAACGCGAAAAATAACCATTGCAGCAGCAGCAGAAAAGAAAGAAAAAGCAACTGGAACAATATGAAAAGCTGTAAAAATAATGGCTATAAACAAAATGGCTAAGGATATAAAACCATGCCGTAAATTCCCAAACACAATATTTCGTTTTGCTAAGGGTAAGCATTTCAGTTCCCTTAATAAATTTGGAATAACCGCATCTTGTCCTTGTAAAACAATTACATCTCCAAGATGAAAGATAATATCATCAAGTCTTCCCCGTACCCTCTCATGTTGACGACTTAACGCAAGCAAATTGACATTATAGTGATCAAAGAGTGAAAACTCTTTCGCACTAATACCAATAAGAGGCGAATTATGCGTGATGACCGCTTCAATAATATCAATATCACTATCCTTATCTCCTGTAGAAAGAGTCCGCTCCTTAGAAAACTCTAAACGCGCAGAATTCATCACACTATCTATTCCTGTATGCGATCCTTCCAATAAAACAATATCGTTTTCAGACAAAACAAAATCTGGTAGTGGCGAAATAGATACTTTATTCCTGATGATTTGAATCACCATAACATCACCACTTGATGGTTTAACCAAATCAACAATACTTTTCCCCACAATAGATGAATTTATCGGAATATGCACTTCTACAACATAATTACGAATATCAATGGCATCATCAAACGATCCACCTGAGCGCACACGCACTGGCAAAAGCCAATAAAAACAGACTAAGTATAAGACACCAACCGTCGCAATAACCGCACCAACTGGTGTAAAATCAAACATCGTAAAAGGTGTTCCTGCTAAGCGTTCTTGCATCGCTGAAATAACAACATTGGGAGATGTTCCTATCTGTGTCATAAGCCCCCCCAACAAAGAACCAAAGGCCATGGGCATTAAAAAGACAGAAGGAGAAACCTGAGAACGACGAGCGAACTGAAAAGCTATCGGAAGCATAATAGCCAAAGCACCAATATTTTTAACAAACATTGATAAAACAACAACAGAAAAAACCAAAAAAGCTAATTGAAGGCGCACCGATTTTACATCTGGCCATATCCGCTGAATAATAAATTCCATTATACCAGAACGTGATACAGCCGTACTGACAACAAATACACTTCCCACGATAATGACAATATCATTACTAAAACCGCTAAAAGCTTCCTTTGGACTGACAAGACCAACAGCACACGCTATTAATAATGTACAAATAGCGACAAGATCATAACGAAATCGATCCCAAATAAATACAACCATCATGAGACCAATGATCGAAAAAGCCATTATTTGATTTTCTGTCATAAGACTCACCTCTCCCCATTAAATTATAATGAACAAAAACATAACTTTATATGTTTTAAATATTCCTATAAACAGCAGTAAGATAAAAACAGACATAGAAATATTTTATGATAATTTAAAGTGATAAAAAATATGATGCACGTAAACTTACCTCTTCTTACATTATGCGTGCGTTTCTATAACATGCTCAATCCAAAGAAAATCGATAAAGCGATATTGCAAAAAAGATGAGAATAACTCTAATATAGAGGGGTGATGACTGTTGAAACTGGTACACGCTATATTTTAACCTTTGTCATTGCTTAAAAGAGTTTATCTTCACTCTTAATTTTAAAGAGTGATAAAAATGAAAGAAAAAAGAATGGTCAAGCTTAATAGTGGGTATCAAAGTAACCTGAAATATTGGCTCACTTGCATTATTGGATTTATTGCTATCTTAGCAATTATCGTTGTTGGTGGATTTTATATCGCAAAACCCTACCTTGACAGTTTTGTAAAACAAGAGTTAGTCCGTCGTGCCATAAAAGCAGAAAAATCTGAAGTCAGCATTCTAGGTAAAGTCAATTTGAAGAATGTTACACTCCCCGTTCCATCCGGTACATCACTGAAAATTGGTGCCATTTCTGCCCGTCCTCCTCTTTCTTTTATTCCTGGAACTTTTACATTTTATAATGTTGATTTAAAGCATAATAATATTCATGTAAAAATACCCCAAATTTCTCTTAAAAATGTATCCTTAAAAGATAAAGACAGAACAATCACATCACGTCTGTTACAATCAATGATGCGTATTGATCTTGCCTCAATAAGTGCGCCTAATATACAGCTTTCTATAGAAGATAAAAACAAACGAACAGAAACAGTTGACGTTAAGAATTTCCAGCTTTCTGATTTTAAAGGCGGCCATATCCGTTCTGTTAGCATTAAAAATATGGACTTTAAAACGGTTGCAGTCAATGGCGATAAACAAATGCAACTGATGGCTAAAAGTGATACAATAAAGGCTTATGATATCGACATCAATTATGCCTATTCTATTATTTTCGGAAAAAATAACGCTCTCAATCAAGGGAAAACCGTTACAGGCCCTATTTCTTTGAACAATATAAGTGTCGATATTTTTGAAGAAGCAGAAAAAAATAGTTCTTTCTTCCTCGGCCAATTTAAAACATCTGGCCTCAAGATGAAACCGCTTGAACAAACGCCTGAAAAACTGCTCAAAGCTTATCTTAATGCAAGGAAAGAGAATAATAAAGTTGCAGAAAAAAAAGCACAAAATGGTCTTCTTCTAAACATACTGCTCGCCATCACCTCAGCAGATGCCAAAGTTGATAATGTCACTATTGATATCCCACCATTGAAAGCAACGCTTGAATCATTCCAACTTAAACCAAGCTTGTGGAAACATCCTATCCCCAAAAAGCTTTTTCTTTCTCTCAATAACTTTTCCGTTTTACCTAAAAAAATGAATGAAAAAGATTTAGAACTTTTAAAAAAGATGGGATTTGAACAAATTGATTTTTCAGGAAAACTTGATATTTCTTACGATGAAAAAAAACGTATGCTCTTTCTTGATGCAATGTCTTTCAATATGAAGGACGTTGGATCTGGAAACATCTCGGCTAAGGTTATTGATGTTGATGAAAAACTTTTTTCTGGTCAACAAAATATCATGATTGCTGCTTCCCAAAATCTTGGCATCAATGAAATTGATATACAATATCGGGATGCAGGTTTCATTGATAAACTTTTTTCTTATCTTGCAAAAAACCTTAATGACAGCCAACATGATCTTAAAAAGGAACTCTATGATGATTTCTATTTAATGATGACGCAAACCCCAAAAATGCTGCTAAAAAATCAAAACGAAGCAGAAAAAATTTCAAAATCCTTAGGTGAGTTTGCTAAAAATCCACAAACATTGATCGTTAAGATTAAAGCAAAAGATAATAAAGGGCTCACAATAGTTGATCTCGAATCCGCTCTACAAAATGATCTATCCAAAGCTTTAAGCAAAGTAGACATCACTATTAAAAATGAAGCATCGCCTTAAACATATCGTGCTTTAAAGATGATGATCTTGTCTATAAATTAAGAACTTTATTCCTCTTTTTGCTTTTATATGATACAGAAAGCACCGTGATAGAGTCACTTAACACAGAGAATATAGAAACATAAAATTGTCGATAGTTGGAGTTGTTCATGTCTGATTTATCTTCAAATCGCTTGCCTAATCGCGCTTCTCGTGTCACTAATCAAGCGCTTTCTGCTATCGAGCGTTTTCTCCATATTGAAGCTCTTAGTGGTATTGTTCTTTTACTCGCTGCTGCTGCTGCACTTATTTTTGCTAATTCTCAATATGCTGCTCTCTATGAATCTTTTTGGCATACGCCTCTTGGTTTTAATTTAGGTCATTTCACTCTTTCATGGGATTTACATTTCTGGGTTAATGATGCCCTTATGACTATTTTTTTTCTTGTCGCAGGAATGGAAATTCGACGCGAAATTCATGAAGGTGCCCTTGCCGATTTTAAACAAGCAATTTTACCAATTGTTGCTGCAATAGGCGGTGTTTGTGTCCCTGCAATTATTTATTTCATCTTCAACTCTAACGGTGGACATGTCCACGGTTGGGCTGTGCCAACAGCAACAGATATCGCTTTTGCTTTAGGTATTCTGGCTCTTCTGGGAAAAAAAATCCCTTCTAATCTTCATATCATTCTTCTATCATTAGCAATCATTGATGATATTATTGCTGTTCTTATTATTGCTTTTTTCTACTCAACAAACATTGATCCTAGCGGTTTAATGATTACAGGAGCGGGTATTGCCTTGGTACTCTTTTTTCAATGGATCGGGCTTGCATCAGCATGGCTTTACGTTGTACCTGGCGCAATCATCTGGTGGGGATTATTGGTAACAGGCGTTCATCCATCCCTTGCTGGCGTAATCTTGGGTATGATGACTCCTGTTTTTCCTACCCGTACTCTTGTAGCGCCACTGACCATGCTCAGCAACGCTATGCAAATTCTTCAAGAAAAAAACACAAAAACAGATCTCCATCATATTTCAACTGCATTGAAAAAAATGCGTAAAGGACAACAGGCTATGATTGCGCCAGTAACGCGTATTCAAAAAACATTACATCCATGGGTTGCTTACGGTATCATGCCAATTTTCGCCTTTGCAAATGCAGGCGTGAGTTTTGCAAACTTTGATCTTTCTTCTCATGAATCATTATTAATTGTTCTTGGTGTTGTCATTGGTCTTTTTGTTGGAAAGCCCCTTGGTATTATCACTGCTAGTTATCTGTCCGTAAAATCAGGACTATGTCGTCTTCCTCCTCAAATGACATGGGCTGGTATTTTGCTCATTGGTTTTTTAGCAGGAATTGGCTTTACAATGTCTATCTTTGTTTCAATGCTCGCCTTTAAAGATATTATCTTGCTCGATGCTGCAAAAATTGGGGTTCTTTGTGGCTCTGGTTTATCTGCTCTTATTGGTCTGGGATATGGCTTTATTTATATTAAGCGTAATAAAGACATCTCTCATAGTTCCGAATAAAACCAAACAATCATCTGCTTTATTGAAATAATTTTTTAGCATAACCAAGGTGTTCCCTACAGTCCTTGAAATCGATGTATCTGCTTGCTAAGATATTTTTATCTTACGTTCTTGCTGGTTAAATAAGTAATTTAAAAAACTCCATAACAACGTTAAAAATTGCTTTTTGTTGTTTCATTTATCAGAGATAAGAAGATTAAAGTTTTAAAAAAGTTGCTGTTATTATCGCCTCTTCCCTTAGCTTAATTTGCTGCCCTCAAACATGCTTGAACATATCTCTACAGATCGTTCTTATATCGCTATATTCCTCTCTACGAGAATGAAAATATCATGATCACAGCAGAAATTAATAACCTTTTTGGAAGAGCTTCCCTCTTTCAAACTTTTTAAAAAGTGCGTTACAATTTAATGATTACCAATCGTCTCAATTAAAATATTAAGATATTATTTTTTTCAGTACTCTTAAATTATCGTGAGAAAACCTTTAAAATTCTAGATCCCATATAGAAACTAGATCATAAAGGAGAATAGATCACAGATAAATTTTTAAATGATACTCATAAATGGGTATATTTTATTTATTGTCAAAACACGTCTTGTCTATATGATGTCGTATTTGATTATGGATTAAAAAAACAGAGGCGGTTCCATCAATGACGATAAATCGTTCGTCTATTTCTGATAAAAGTTGATATCCTTCATAAACTTTTTCAATAAATGAGCGTTTTTCTTCGTATTTTAAGTCTAAACCATCCCTTTTTTGCAATCGTTCAATAAGAGCAGCAGGAGGCAAATGAAGGTAAAATGTGATCTGAGGTCTTGGAATAGCTTGATTTAATTGAATCACACTTTCAAGAGAAAGACCTCGAGCGTAGAAATAAACAAGACTAGAATAAACATATCGATCACTGATTAATAAATTTTGCGATGACGTTAAAGAAGGTTCGATAATTTCAAGCGTATGTTTGCGTCTATCTGTTGCGGCGAAAAGAGCTAAAAGCAATGGATCAATCGTGTTTTCCACTCTCTAAATAATCTCTAACCTCTGGTTTATTTCTATACCAATTACTAGGCTGAAAAGTTTGTATGATATGTTTTTCTTGTGAGTAATGGCGAGAAATTTCTTTTGTTTGAGTTGTCTTTCCACTCCCATCAAATCCGCATAGAACAACAAAAGAGCCAGAATATTTTTTTAGAGACCACATGGAATGATAAATATCTTTACTAAGATACATTTTCTCTCCATTCATATAATTTACATTATTTTACACCTAAAATTTTCTTGTTGAGAGAGAATGTATTTTACCTCTCAGTATCAGAGGTATAATATCAAGAGCCCCCTTCCCTTCAACAAAATAGCTTAAAATTTTTATAACTTATTGACTGCTAAGATAACATTTTTAATTTTTAGCCAACTAAAAAGCAAATTTTATAAACTCTATCATATTGATTTTGAATTATACATCCCCTTTTTATAACATACATATGGTGCCTATTCTTCCTCCCAATCACCTCTTGTAAACAGTTCTCCTTTCCCTTTATTTTATATCTAAACGATTCATAAGAAGCATCTTGTGTTGTCTCTGAAATAGTTTTTATTCCTATGCTAATCTTGCTTTTAACACGCAAACAAATAGTTTTTTTCTTCACTATAAAAAAATTTTAAATTAAAAAATTTCACTGTATTCATTATTCTTATTTAAACGAAATTTCTAAATTATGCTTATAAAGCAAAACATTCATAGCTATGAAAACTTTATGTTCTTAAAATTGAGCGTTTTAAAATACTTAACTCTTATCCAGTCCATAAACAGCATGTAATGTTCTCACCGCAAGTTCCGTATAAGCGCTATCAATCAAAACAGAAATCTTAATCTCAGAAGTCGTGATTGCTTGAATATTAATACCTTTTTCAGCCAAAGCCTTAAAAGCTGTAGCGGCAACGCCTGCATGGCTGCGCATTCCAATACCAATCACAGATATTTTGGCAAGATCACTTTCAAATTGGAGAACATCAAATCCAATTTCTTTCCGGTTTTTCTCAAGAAGTGCAACGGCTTTTTCTACATCGGCGGATGGGACCGTAAAAGTCATATCCGTTTTTGAGCCATCTTCAGAAATATTTTGCACAATCATATCAACATTAATGCATTCTTCAGCCAAGGGACCAAAAATTGCTGCCGAAATCCCTGGACGATCGGCAAGCCGACGCAGCGAAATTTGTGCTTCATCCTTAGCAAAAGCAATACCCGTAACATTTTGTTGTTCCACGATTTCATCCTCATCGCAAATAAGTGTTCCAGAAGAACTCATTGGATCCTCCATGCCTAATGCATCAGGATCCTCAAAACTTGAACGTACAAAGGTACGAACTTTATGAACCATGGCCAATTCAACAGAACGAACCTGTAAAACTTTTGCTCCAAGAGAAGCCATTTCCAGCATTTCTTCAAAAGCTACTTTTGGTAAACGGCGCGCCTTTGGTTCTATACGTGGATCCGTTGTATAAACACCATCCACATCCGTATAAATATCACAGCGATCAGCTTGTACAGCCGCTGCTATAGCAACAGCACTTGTATCTGATCCCCCACGTCCTAAGGTAGAAATCCGATTATCCGGCGCTAACCCCTGAAAACCAGCAATAACAGCAACCTGACCTTCCTGAAAACGCTCTATTAAAAAAGATCCATCAATATCAGTAATACGGGCACGACCATGCGCATTGTCTGTATAAATAGGGATCTGCCAGCCAAGCCATGAACGTGCATCAACACCCATTTCTTGAAGTATTAAAGCCAGCAAACCTGAAGTAACCTGTTCACCAGAAGCAACCACAACATCATATTCACGAGCATCTCTATGAATAGGTGAAGCATCACGCGTCCACTGAACAAGTTCATTGGTTTTACCGGCCATCGCAGAGACTACAACGGCAACTTCATGGCCTGAATCAACCTCTCTTTTAACATGCCGTGCAACATTATGAATACATTCAATGTTTGCGACAGATGTTCCACCAAATTTCATGACAATGCGCGCCATTAATAACACTCTTACCTTTACATCTTTTATCTCAAACGATAACGATAATACGATGCTCTATCAACTAACCATTTTCTCGACATAGCGAATATCGAGCATTTGTGCAAGTTGCATTATGACTATATTAATTTTTCTTGACTTTGTATAAACTCTACCGGACTTGATCATTAGAAAATAAAAGGAAGACAACATGATAGAGGAAAAACAAACAACTATTGATCAAAGTGAAATTGATCACTTCTCACGGATTGCTACAGAATGGTGGAATCCTCAAGGGAAATTTCGACCTCTTCATCAATTTAATCCAACACGTCTTGCTTACATTAGAGAAAAAATCTGTTTAGAATTTAATCGTGATCCTGTTTCACTGACGCCCTTTGATAATTTGAAAATTCTTGATATTGGCTGTGGAGGAGGCTTGTTATGTGAACCCATGGCGCGTCTTGGCGCTATCGTTGTAGGCGTTGATGCTGCACAAACGAATATTGAAGTTGCAAAAATCCATGCAGCACAAAATAACCTTTCAATTGATTATCGCACGACAACAGCAGAAGCACTCGCCAATGAAGGAGAAAAATTTGATATCATCCTTAATATGGAAGTTGTTGAACATGTCGCTGACGTTAATCTCTTCATAAAAGCGACAGCAAAAATGCTAAAACCACAAGGGTTGATGTTTGTTGCAACACTCAACCGTACGTGGAAAGCATGGGGGCTTGCTATTATAGGCGCTGAATATATCCTGCGTTGGCTCCCTAAAGGAACTCATGATTATAAAAAATTCCTAAAACCTCGAGAACTTAAGAATTTCTTATCACAAAACGCTCTAACTGTCATTGATGAGATAGGTATTACTTATAATCCATTAAACGACAGCTGGAATCGCTCAAAAAACATGGATGTTAACTATCTCCTTCTCGCAAAACGGTCGTAAGGGATGTAATAGTTTTAAAGGTATGTTATTTATAGCGATTATATATCTATATATCTTGCAATAAAGAATTGAGTTTTCCCTCAGCTTCTAAAGCATAAAGGTCATCACAACCGCCAACGTGATAATCACCTATAAAAATTTGTGGAAATGTATTACGCCCATTCGCGCGCTGTACCATTTCTTGACGAAGGGATGTGGAAGCATCAATATCTGTATATTTTACGCCTTTTTTATCAAGCAAATCACGTGCTTTTGTACAATAAGGACAACCGGGGCGTGTATAAATAATTATCTCTTTCATAAGTATTATCCTCCAAGTATTTTTGTAATAATATCCACTTTAAGTTCCTATTGAAAAGAAGGAAAAATAGAATCTTCTTTAAGAACACGCGAAAATGTTAGCACATCAACCCGTCGTGCACCTGCATATTTTAGTGCAGCAGCTGCTGCTGTAACTGTTGCGCCCGTTGTGAATACATCATCAATCAGTAAAATGGAACATCCTTTGAGATATTTTTTAACTTTATGCGAAACCTTAAAAGCATTTTTTACGTTAAGTTTTCTTTCTCTTGAAGAAAGACTAACCTGCGGGCGCGTATGCCGACAACGAATAAGCCAACCGGGTTTTAAAAGCTTTTTTTGTGATGCTGCAATATAACGGGCAAGCTCAGCAGATTGATTATAACGTCTCTCCCAAAAACGACGAAAATGCAATGGAATGGGGATAATAACATCACACTCATCGATAACCTCACGTCCAGCAGAAACCATCCAATTGGCCATAAATGGTGCCAATTCTATATGATCACCATATTTTAAGCGCGTTACCAAAGTGCGTGCAAGTCCTTTATGAACAATGACTGAGCGAACACGTGAAAAAGGGTAAGAATTACGGAGTGCTTCACCACTAAGAAAACCATCCCCCATATCACAAACAAAAGGTGTCCCCATAACAGGACAATAAGGTTTCGTAATAAATTGAAGATCTTTCCAACATTTAGAGCAAATTGTGCCATAAGTAGAAACATTTTGCTTGCATCCAGGACAAATTGGTGGATAAAGCATTGTTTTAAAACGCTCAATAAATTGACTGAGTATATCCCCGCTATTTAAAGCCGCTTCTCGAAAGTAAAACATTATAAATTTAGGCTTTTACAAGTTCCCCGTAGAACAAAAGTTCCTTTGTATTTCCTCAATTTATAAATTTAATTTCTTTAAAAACTCTTAAACTCCTATAAACTTATTTTTATTTCACATTATAAACTTGACAGAGCGCGCACAAACATGAACCTTTTCAAAATATATTTTTCATAAATCAAAAGTGTTCCACAATATGTCCCATCCTTTAATTTTTGATCATAACCGTATTGAACAATTCCGAAAACGCGCCTTTCAAAAAGCAAAAAAAGGATATGACTTTTTACTCTCTCTCATGGCCGAAGATCTTTATCAACGTCTTAGTACTGTTGATCGTCTCTTTACATTAGCGCTTGATTTACACAGCCATACAGATCTTGCTGCGCAAGCTCTCATAAAATCTGGAAAGGTTTGTTCTATAGAACGTATTGAAACTGATATGCTTTATAAAAGCTATGATAAAAAATTTCATTTACGTCATCGAGAATTTCTTGACTTACCTCAAAATTACTGCGATCTTATTGTTTCACTTCTTTCATTACAATTGACGAATGATACCCCTGGTGTTCTAAGCCAGATAAAAAACACTCTTAAACCAGATGGCTTATTTCTGGCTGTTATGACAGGAGCTGGTACTCTCAAAGAATTACGTGAATGTCTCCTACAGGCTGAAATTGAAATTTATGGTGGAGCAAGCCCTAGAATCTACCCTTTTGTCGATATTCGTGATGCAGGCGCTCTTTTACAGCGTGCTGGCTTTGCTCTCCCTGTAACCGATGTTGAAGAGATTACGATACGTTATAATACAATGTTTGACCTTATGCGCGATCTTAAAGCAATGGGAATGCAAAATGCCCTCATTAATCGCTCACGGCGCCCTGTCTCTAAACGCTTTTTTCTCCGTGCTGCTGAAATCTACGCACAAAAATTTAGCGATCCTGATGGACGTATTCGTGCCCATTTTTCTTTCATCTGGCTCTCTGGTTGGGCTCCTCATCCCAATCAACAAAAACCTCTACAACCCGGTTCTGGGCAAATATCTCTTACAGATATTTTAAAACCCCCAAAAATATAACCCAAAATTATTTTTCAAAAATACTTTTATCCGTTGTTCGTAATATTTGACTGGTGATCGTTCCTGCTATCATTGAATCACTCACATTTAGAGCGGTACGTCCCATATCAATCAGTGGCTCAATAGAGATAAGGACAGCAACCAAAGTAACAGGAAGCCCCATGATTGGTAACACAATCAATGCTGCAAAAATAGCCCCTCCCCCCACACCAGCAACACCAATGGAACTCAATGTTACAATCCCAACAAGCGTTGCAATCCATGTAGGATCAAGAGGATTAATCCCCATAGTTGGCGCAATCATGGTCGCAAGCATCGCTGGATAAAGACCAGCACACCCATTTTGTCCAATTGTTGCCCCAAAAGAAGCTGCAAAACTCGCTATAGATTGCGGTACACCTATCCACTGTGTTTGTGCTTCGATATTCAAAGGAATACTTGCTGCACTTGAACGACTGCTAAAAGCAAATGTCAAAACCGGCAAAACCTTTTTAAAAAAACGGAAGGGGTTAATTCCTGATATGCCGAGCAACACACCATGAATGCCAAAAATTAAAATAATACCAACATAAGAAGCAATGATAAAAATGAGTAAATTTAAAATATCTGCAACATGTGAAGATGCTCCTACTTTTGTCATAAGTGCAAAAATACCATAAGGCGTCAAAGCAATCACAAGACGAACTAACCGCATGATCCAAGCTTGTGCCACTTGAATAAATAAAAGTGCTTTTTCCCCTTTTTCTGGCTCATCTTTCTTCAAAAGAAGAACCGCAGCCCCTAAAAATGACGCAAAAATAACAACACTGATAATTGATGTACGCTTAGAACCACTTAACTCAGCAAAGGGGTTTTTAGGAATCAAGGATAAAATCATCTTTGGAATATTCATATCTCCAAGTTGAGAAATACGCTCTCCAAGAACAGTAGAAACATTTTGCCCTTCATGCACCAAACCATTTGCAGTTAAACCAAAGGCATTCACAACTAAAACGCCAACCAATGCTGAAAGAGCCGTTGTAAAGAGCAATATTGAAATAGTCATTATACTCATTTTTCCAACAGCATAAACAGAATGCAAATGAGCAACAGCTGAAACGATAGAGATAAAAACCAATGGCATAACAATCATTTGAAGTAATAAGATATAGCCATTTCCAACAATGTTAAACCATTCAATGGATTTCAACAAAGTGGCTTCACCTTCTCCATAAATAACCTGCAAAACACCACCAAAAATCAAACCAAGGACAAGCCCCAGCATGACACGGCGTGAAAGACTCCATTGCATTCTCTTACTTTGGGCAATCCACAATAAAAAAATAACAAATAGAAATAAATTGATGAAAAAATTAAACGTCATTGTCTCTGCCCAGTCTATATCCACTATTATTATAATTGATTTTGAATAATATGCATAATTCAAAATCAATGCATAATATTTAAAATTAAGGTATAAAGCTTACAAGGCTTTTAAAAAATCATTATTTTTTTAATTTATAGATTAAAAGAGAATTTTTTATCTACGAATAATTGTTTAAAGAAAATAAATAAATTTATTTCCCTACTCTTTAAAATTAAAAAGCTTATCAAATAGTTTAAAAAGAGAAATATAAACCCCCTTCATTGCATTTTAATACTGAATAATTCCAACCTATTTTATTCTATAAAAGTCCTTATCACTCTCTTTTAACTTTTGAATTAAAGAAATCTTTCTTTAAAAATAATTCATTAACAAACAAACATTCATAAATTCTCTGAAAATAAACCATCAAGCTCCTCTTTCCAATTTTATGGACTGTGCTCCCAAAAGCTTTTGGAGAAGAAACTTTTTTGTTTTTTTAAAATTCTCTTATAGGCACAAAATATGTCCTCTCAATAACAAAAAATCGTAAATGTGAAGGACTCAAAAACCATAATGCCTATTGAAAAGGCAATGCAACCAGTAATACATATTATTTTTAATACAACCTAAATCACAATACCAACAAAAATACCCTATATCTTATCGATATGACCAAACTAAGTGATATCAACCGTTATAATAACCGTATTCAATATCGGTCTATTTATCAAAGATAAGGAGTTAAATCACTCATGAAACGTACCATAACATTTATTGTTTTATCTTCTCTATTGATACTTTTGTTCGCTGTATTAATATCACTTGGATATACGAAAGTGAACGATCTGAATCTGTACGATGAACTTTATCAGTCATATCTCAATAAAAACTGTAAAAATCCAGGATATCGCGAAAAAGGAGAAATAGCAAAAGAATATATAAAAATATTTAAGAGTAAGGTAGAGCCCGTCACATCTACAGAATAAGATAAAGGATTGTTTTAGAAATATTGAATAGAACGACAAGTGAATTCTCGTAATTAGATATTTTAAAGTGTTACCCAAAGCTACTCTTTTTTTGTGGATGCTTTGCTATTTTAGGTAAGAAATCTCAATATGAAGGTCTGCTAAATAGTAAAGTAGAGTGTTTGTTATTTATTAAGAAAAGATGTTTTACTCGCAAAATTTGAAGTCGACTTTTAATAATCCGATGTTTGAATACGTAAAAAATTTCTAGATTAACTAAAAAACAAATTATCCATATAGAGAAAATGGTTTCCTGTAATTTTCTTACCCATTAAACAAAATCCAACTATTGCCTTCATAATGACTGTATAACGATATCGTAATGTCACAAAAAGATATACAAATCCCCATGCACTCTTGCTATTAAAAAGATGAAAAAACAATCCGTTAAGAAGCGTACTATACGTTTTTAAATAATATTTTTTATTCCTTGTTTAAAAGTAATAAAATTATTTTCTACTCCCCTTCATAAAAGGAATGAACCACTGTGATAATATACAGTTTTAAAAAAGTACAAAGTGTCTTTGTCTTCAATTTAATAGGCACATTCTAAAAATGTAGGTTCGACAGACTCATTCCAAATAGAAGAGTAATGAAACAAAAGTTTTTCCGCATCTGTTTGCCCTGTTGCTACAACCTCTTCTAAAGGATTAAGAAAATTTGTTTCATCCAAACCATTTGCATCATAGTGTTTGCGATTTTTTAAGCCCTTGCGTGCAATGGCAATAGCTTGACGGGCTAATTCTAAAAGAATGGTTTGACGAAAAGGGGTTTTTAATCCTTCTTTTGGAACGCGTTCACGCATTTCCAAAACTTCTTCAAAACACCAATCTTTTGTTAAAGCCTCTGCCTCATTAAGCGCTTCTCTATCATAAAGAAGCCCAACCCAAAAAGCCGACAATGCACAGATGCGCTTCCAAGAACCGCAATCAGCGCCTCTCATTTCTAAAAATCTTTTTAAGCGAACTTCAGGAAATAACGTTGATAAGTGATTAATCCAATCTCCCATGTTTGGAATTGAATTTGCAACATGTCCTCTTAATGCTCCATTCATAAACTGACGAAATGTTATATGTGTACAATCATAATAACGGCCATCACGTACAACAAAATACATAGGAACATCAAGAGCCCATTCAACGTAATCAGCAAAACCAAAATGCTCAGAAAATATAAAGGGAAGAACACCTGTCCTGTGATTATCCGTATCACGCCAAATTTCAGAACGCCATGACAAAAAGCCATTTGGACGTCCTTCCGTAAAAGGTGAACTTGCAAATAAGGCGGTCGCAATGGACTGTAATTTCATGGATACTTGCATTTTTCGCCGCATATCACTTTCAGATGAAAAATCAAGATTAACCTGAACCGTTGATGTACGATACATCATATTAAGGCCATTATGCCCAACTTTTGGCATATAATCAGTCATAATCTGATAACGTGATTTAGGCATTTTCGGTGTTTCTGCTAACGTCCACTTTGGGCTCGCTCCCATCCCCAAAAAACCAATACCCAATGGTTCTGCAATTTTTTTGAGAAGCGTTAAATGTTCCATCAACTCATGATATGTCTGATCTATTGTTTTTAATGGTGCCCCAGATAATTCAAACTGTCCCCCAGGTTCCAAAGAAATAGCCCCCTGATCAACTGATCCTACAAGCCCAATAATATTCCCTTCATCTAAAATAGGTTTCCATCCCAAAGCGCTTTGCATCCCCTCTAACAGCGCTCGAATCCCTCTCTCTCCATCATAAGGAACAGGACGAAAACTCTCTCTATAAAACGGAAACTTTTCATGTTCTGTGCCAATACGCCAATCTTCTTCTGCTTTACACCCCCCTTGGAAATAGCTAACCAAGGAATCTAAGTTATAAACTTCACTTTCATCCATTACATCAAGCGCCATAACTTATCGTATCCTATCATTAGTATTATCATCTTAAATGAATTGTTTAGAATGATTTTAGAGACATCTCAATCCATTGACCAATCCCCCACAGTAGCATTAAGAAGAGCCAATGCCGCAACAGCGGCAGTATCAGCGCGCAAAATGCGTGGACCTAATGATATCGAAACCACAAAAGGATGCTTTTTTAAAAAGCTCCGCTCTTCTTCACTAAATCCACCTTCTGGTCCAATGAGAATACCAGGTGCTGTAACGTTATACTTTTTAAAAGAAGATAATGGATTATGCGATTGATACTCTTCATCACAAAAGAATAAAGGCTGTGTCTTATCCCAACCTGCTAAGAGCTCTGCTAATGATAGAGCTGATACACATTTAGGGAGAGATAAAATACCACATTGTTCAGAAGCTTCAATAACATTAGCCTCCATACGCGCCATATTAATACGCGTAACCTGTGTATGATGCGTTATAACGGGCTGCAAAATCGATACCCCCATTTCAACAGCTTTCTGCACCATATAATCCAACCGCGCGTTTTTGAGTGGAGCAAAGCAGTAAATAAGACTGGAATGCGTCGTTTGTAATCTTTCTTGATGAATAAGCTGAACCAAAACAAATTTTTTCTTAACAAGAGTAAGTCTAGCAAGCCACTCACCATCCTGTCCATTAAAAAGTAGAATTTCTGCTCCTTCTTTCATCCGCAAAACATGCACAAGATAAAAAGCTTGTGCTCCTTCTATCTTTATTTCTTCATTCAAAGCCAATGTCTGTCGGATAAATAATCTTTTAAGTTTATAGTTTATGCGCATAAAATCTTGCCAATACTCACTATCGTCATCAAGAAATGAAGAAAAATGTATAACAAAAAGAAAAAATTATATCTATAGAACTATAATATATTAAAGAATTATAGAGTTTTTTAGCTTTATGAGATAATGATCGGAACCAATAGATCGTTAAGCGATTCTGCTTTCATATAAGTTAAATAATACACCATTCATCTTTGCACTCAGTCATTGATGCATCAGTGGAGGAAAGATATGTCTGCTAAAAAAGCTACCATTATTACCATTACAACCCTCTTAGCCTTTATTTTGATTACAGTGGGAATTGGTTCTGTTGGAGCAGATGGGAAGCATACAGTTAGCAAAGATGGTTATGGTATTTCTTCTCAGATTCAATAAGTTCTGGCTGATATACCCTTAACGTTTTAAGGTAACAAAATATTTTTCAACAATTCTCTAAGATTTTCACTCATATTATGACTCTCCTGTATTGAAAAGATTCTAGAGAGAGGTGTTTTCATCCCTCTCTTCAGTTGTTTATCTAAATAACAACTGCATTTATGTGGCGAAGAAGAAGATTCTTAGTTTCATCACATATAGAAAGTAAGAGAATCTTATGATTTTGAAATTTCTTGTTTAAACTTAAAAACGACTTTAAATTGCAAATAGATGAATTATCACTATAGAATAGCATGTTGTGCAAATAAAAAATAATGCTTAATCTGTGTCAATGTCTTTTGTAATCAAAAAATTACCATGATCTTGTCCTTTAGAGCTCAGAGAAAATGTAAAAGGCCATGCAAGGCTGTTAGCAAGACATTGGACATCTTTACATAAAGTTTCTGATCTATGATTTTTGCTCAATTGTGCCTGTAATATCAATTCACTTTGCTGTCCTTGAGCAAGAGCAGTTGTAACACCCCCCTGTATAGATAAACTCAAGTCTGTTGTACGCATCAATGACTCTGTTATCTTTATCGTAGCAGCTGAAAAGTTTGTCTGAATATCCCAGTGATTAAAATTTGTGGAGAGAGAATCATCATTTTTTAAAAGAAATTGTTGTTTGCTTGAAAGTTTTTTTTGTAATTCATTCAAGTCATACCCTAAGAGCCGCCCAGAAGACATCTTTAGTGTTAATCCACCTTGCATTTTTGTAAAAACTTCCATCCAAGAACCCGCAAGTGTTTGTATCGTTGCAGTAAAATCTGTTTTGCTCTGTACAAATGGTATAAATCCTAAAGTTTCTAAAGCCTCCTGGGTATCAATAGAAGATCCTGAAATATTTCCTCCAATACGTATTTTCTGTCCAGCCGGCGTAACTTCAATATTACCTTGAACAGATCCACCCCCAATATTTGCATGTCCAAGATCAAAAATCCCATACCCATTTTTTATTTGTATTGCAGCAGCTAAATCTGTGAGTAAAATATTTTCTATTTTAGCTTGAGGCGCAGAAAGTCGTATATCCACTCCAATACGATCAAAAAGCGCCATATCAAAGAATGAGTTTTTCTTTTTAACTGAAGAAAACATTGAGCCCAAGAGATTAAAGTCTAGGTTATCAAATGCTAAAGAGCCCACGACATTTGGTATATAATCTTGAAAGTCAAGTTCCAAAGCTCCACGTGCATTGGATTTTCCTATCGTAAATGTAACATTGTTCATTTGGATATGCATTGGACGTGCTAAAAAATGAGATTCCCAGACAATAGGGGCTTTTAATTTATGTCCCCAAAATTGATTTCCTCCAAACCAAGACACAGTCTGATTCCATCCCGGAGAACGCATCGACACCTTTCCGTCAAAAATATAATATTCAGATAACCGCGCCTGTCCTGTAAAAGTTATTCCCCCGCGTACAGAATTAAGACTTGCCTTAACCTGGCTTTTTCCTCCTGCCAGAAGCAACAATGCTTGTGCAGCATCAATAGACAATTTTGTAAATTCTCCGCGCCAACGAGCATCTGCACGCAACCGTATTTCTTGTGTCGATTCTGACCAATCTAAAGTCGCATTTAACCCTGTGATTTTTTCCGCTACCCCTGAAAGACTATCTTGATACACAAGAGCACCATTTTTAATGACAACCCGCCCAAAAGGTTGTTTTAAAAGGTGTTCTATCTCTGGATGATCAGGGTTTTGTTTTAATATTTCACGCGCCTTGCGTATAGCTAATCCTAAAGCACCTTGTGAGCGTGAAAATCGATCAAAAAAATCTGCCATTGTTTTAACGGGCTTTTCCATAGCAAATTGAGGACGCACAATTCGCGTTTCTGAAAAAGAAATTCGTCCCCAAAGAAGATCAACGACAGAAAGATCAACTTCTATAGATTCAGCTTCCATGAGTGGCGCAACATCATCCATTTTTGAGGTTAAAGTAACACCGGAAAGCAACGCTCTAGGGTAAGGAAAAATATTTAAACGCGGTGGATCACGCAATTGCACATTATAACCTGTCCATGCACTCAGCTCTTGCGCTAAACGAACACGAATCATATCTGTAGAGACGAGATAAGGTAAAACGAGAATCCCCACCCCAAATAAAAAGATAATTATAATAAAAATTCCGCTCAAAAATTTTATTATTCTGATGCGCACAATATCCCTCTAAACGTATTCCCCTAGTACTAGATTAAAAACAAACTTAAATAATTGTTAAAAAACTTTTTATAATCCTATAATTCACCATATCCACTTTGTATTCTCATTATTTTTGTTCTTTATCCAAAGTTTATTTAAACAGCAATATTGCTACTTCTTTATAAAGCAATTTCCCTATGAATATTTCTATAAAACTCTATCGTATTATTAGAAAATGCTTTACAAAAAAACAAACAGCCTTACCGAAAGGATCTTTCTCATGAATAATATTATTGACGGAAAAAAACTTGCTGAAGAGATTATTGAGAAAGTTAAGGCTGAAACAACAAAACTGCGCAATAACTATAATATACAACCTGGTATTGCCGTCGTCATTGTTGGAGATGACCCTGCAAGTCAAGTCTATGTGTCCTCAAAAAATAAAAAAGCTGAAGAATGTGGGTTTCTTTCGATAAAACATGCCATTTCCAAAGAAACACAAGAAAAAGAGCTCCTTCAACTTATTGCAACATTAAATGCCGATCCTAAGGTTCATGGCATTTTAGTGCAACTTCCCTTGCCCACTCATATTAATACAAACCTCATAACACAAGCCGTTGCTTTCCAGAAAGATGTGGATGGTTTTCATTATATTAATATCGGAAAACTAGCCGCCAATGCCCTTGAGGATGCTATCATACCCTGTACACCAGCTGGCGCCATGATGATGATTGAAAAACAATGTGGACAAGATTTATCTGGTCTTGATGCCGTTGTCGTTGGGCGCTCTAATATTGTTGGAAAACCTATGGCTGCTCTTTTAACTGCAGCCAATGCCACTGTGACAATAGCTCACAGTCGTACTCGTGATCTTGATGATGTGTGTCGTAGTGCCGATATTCTCGTAGCGGCTGTAGGCCGTCCTCAAATGATTAAAAAAGACTGGGTGAAAAATGGTGCAATTGTTATTGATGTTGGTATTAACCGCATTGCCGCACCAGAAAAAGGTGTAGGAAAAACGCGTCTTGTTGGGGATGTCGATTTTGAAAATGTAAAAGAAAAAGCTGCTGCAATTACCCCTGTTCCAGGAGGTGTTGGACCAATGACAATTGCTATGCTTATGGTTAATACACTTAAAGCCGCTGCTCGAGCAAACAATCTGCCCGTACCAAAATTCTAAAAAATTTAACAATCCATTGTACATGATTTCACTGTACATGGTCCACCTTGCTTCTGTTTGCATTTCTCATGCCATAAAAACAGATGCTCCTTGATCTGCACGATTAACCGATTGGCGGAAAACACGAAAGAGTTCGCGTCCAACACCTTGTTCATTTTTTGAAAGATCAGGAGGTGTGATTGTTCGCGCATTAAATTTTTCTAAATCCTCTAAAAGAGTTAGCTTCCCCCTATGCGCATCAAGGCAAACAATATCACCATCTTGCAACCGCGCAATGGGACCATTATCCAAAGCCTCTGGTGTTACATGTATAGCAGCGGGAATTTTGCCTGATGCTCCAGACATACGGCCATCCGTTATCAATGCTATCCTTTGACCACGATCTTGTAAAACACCTAAAATAGTGGTTAATTTATGAAGCTCTGGCATACCATTGGCTTTTGGTCCTTGATAACGAATAACAGCGATAAAATCTTTATCATTCAATGACCCAGATTTAAAAGCCTTTTGTAATTCCTCTTGATCATTAAAGACAAAGACTGGTGCTTTAATCTGCCAATATTCTGGTTTAACGGATGAAACTTTTATAATAGCTGTTCCCAAATCTCCCGATAAAACACGAAGACCCCCGTCAGGCTGAAATGGTTTTTTCCACCCTGCTAATACCTTATGATCACCACTTTCCTTGAGAGCCGGTTCACGTACCACACAGCCATCAGCAGAAAGCTTTGCTTCAATGGCATAAGCATTGAGATCTTTACCACAAACTGTAGAAACATCTTCATGCACTAAACCGGCCTCAATAAGCTCACGAATAATAAACCCTATCCCCCCTGCTGCATAAAAATGATTGATATCAGCCAAACCATTCGGATAAATTCGCGCTAAAAGAGGTACATGGCATGAAATTTCCGCAATATCATGCCATGTCAATTGAATACCACAAGCTGCAGCTATAGCTATCAAATGAATCGTATGATTGGTAGAACCTCCTGTCGCATTTAATCCTACAATAGCATTTACAAAAGAACGCTCATCAATGATCATACCAAGTGGTCTATAATGATCACCGAGATCGGTCATTTCAAGTACACGCTTTGTCGCTTCTTTTGTTAGAGCATCACGCAACGGTGTATTCGCATTGACAAAAGAAGCTCCCGGCATATGTAGCCCCATCATCTCCAATATCACCTGATTAGAATTAGCCGTCCCATAAAATGTGCATGTCCCTGGTCCATGATAAGAACGGGCTTCTGATTCCAACAAAGTTTGGCGATCTATTTTATTTTCCGCGTAAAGTTGACGTATTTTTACTTTTTCATCATTTCCTTGCCCCGTTGTCATAGGACCAGCGGGTATAAAAATTCCTGGTAAGTGACCAAATGTTAGTGCACCGATCAATAAACCGGGAACGATTTTATCACACACCCCAAGATACAATGCTGCATCAAAGACATCATGTGATAAGCTTATCGCTGTCGCCATTGCAATCACTTCACGTGAAAAAAGGGAAAGCTCCATCCCCGCATTCCCCTGCGTAACACCATCGCACATCGCAGGAACACCTCCTGCTACCTGCGCAACACCACCAACCATACGAGCTGCTTCTTTAATTAAGTGAGGAAACTTTTCAAAAGGTTGATGCGCCGAGAGTATATCGTTATAGGCTGTGATAATACCAATATTTCCAACGATATTTCCCTTCAAACGCTCTTTGTCTATTGCTCCACAAGCAGCAAAACCATGAGCCTGATTAGCGCATCCCAAAAAACTCCGCTTGGGACGGTAACTTTGTGCGTTTGCGATGCGTTCTAAATAAATTTCTCGTGTAGGTAGAGAACGTTCATAAATCCTTCGTGTAACTGTGGCAATTGTCTTGGAAAGTGCCATATTTACTTCCCCCCTTTCATTGTTTCTCTCTCTTATTCATTAAAGAGAGATTGCATTTCTATTCCTCTTGTCTTTCACATTCTGATTCACTTATTTCATTTTCTGTAGGTGACCAATAAACCTGCACAAGATGAGGGGAATTACGCAAAATTGCCCGAATCGGCATTTCCATCTCAGATCCCTCTTGACAAGCTTCTTCAAAACAATCGCGTTTCTGAAAACCTTCAAAATGAAGAATAATACAACGCGATTGCATAATAACTGGCAAAGTTAGTGAGAGTCTTGGCTCAAAAGCACTCTTGGCATGAAGTGGTAAAACAAGTGCTTGTGTTCGAAGATCAAGGGCTTGCTTTAAACGATCAGCATCAGGAAAAAAGGAAGCCGTATGTCCATCAATCCCCATTCCTAAAACGATAACATCAAAGGGTTTAGGCAAAGTATTAACACGACTTGCTGCTGAAAAAGCCGCAAGTTCAACGGTGCGTGCCTTATGATAAAGTCCTACAAAACGTGCTTTTGCAGCAAAATTTTGCAACAAATAACGCTGTACCATATGTTCATTTGAACGCTCATGATGAGACGGTACAAAACGCTCATCAACCAAAGTGATGATAATATTTTGCCAGTCAATATCAGCCTTTGATAAATAATGAAAAAACAATTCTGGTGTTTTCCCACCAGAAACTGCTAAAATCGCGCGCTTTCTCTCAAGAACAGCTATACTAAGCTCTGCTGCTACACGGTCAGCCAATGCTAAAGCAAGAGTCGTGGGTGTTTCAAAATTTAAACGGTCAATATTCATTCTCTGCACACTTACTGCTTATTGCTCTAAACTAAATTGTTCCATATACGTCCATCACGTTCCATTAAAATTGTCGAAGCAGGTGGCCCCCATGAACCAGCACTATAACCATGAACAGGCTGCTTTATTGCTTGCCATCCCTCAATAATAGGATCAATCCAACGCCAAGCTGCTTCAACTTCGTCACGGCGCATAAAGAGTGTTTGATCGCCACGAATAACATCCATTAATAAGCGTTCATAAGCATCAGGATTACGCTCAGAAAATGCAGCAGCAAAACTCATATCCAAGGGGATATGACGAAATCGCATACCACCAGGACCTGGGTCCTTAATCATCAGCCATTGTTTGACGCCTTCATCAGGCTGGAGACGAATAACAAGCCTATTAGAAAAAATCTCATCCGAATCCACATTAAAAATATTATGTGGAATGGATTTGAAAACAACCACAATTTCAGACATTCGCGTAGGCATACGCTTACCAGTTCGTAAATAAAAAGGCGTATCTGCCCAACGCCAATTATTAATCTTAACCTTCAACGCTACAAATGTTTCGCTCTCACTTTCTCTTCCCAAATCTTCAAGATAAGAGCCCACATGAACACCATTCAATGCACCAGCGGTATACTGCCCACGTACAGTATGTTGTTTTACATTATGAAGATCAAAAGGTGTTAAAGAATGCAAAACTTTCAATTTTTCATCACGCACAGCATTTGCTCTATTCGTAAATGGTATTTCCATCGCCACTAAACAGAGCAATTGCAACATATGATTTTGCACCATATCGCGTAGTGCACCTGCACTCTCATAATATTCTGCACGCCCTTCCAAACCTAAAGATTCAGCAACCGTTATTTGAACATGATCAACATAATTGGAATTCCATAACGGTTCATAAAGTGTATTCACAAATCGCAATGCCATCAGATTTTGAACAGTTTCCTTGCCAAGATAATGATCAATGCGAAAAATTTGATCTTCATTACAAACACTTGCAAATGCATCGTTAAGCGAAATGGCTGTTTTTACATCACGGCCAATAGGTTTTTCAATGATAATTCTTGTTTGTGGCGTCACCAAATTGCTTTTCCCCAACTTCATCGCAATATCAGAAAAAAGTGACGAACCAACAGCCAAATAAAAAGCTCGAATATCCGTTGAATCTTGTGATAATACCAACGCAAGATCTTGCCACCCTTGGTTTGAGGAAACATCAACAGAAACGTAAGTCAAACGTGCAAGAAAACGATGGAGTTCAGTTGGATTGAGATCTTTTGGATGAATCTGTGCTTCTAAAGAAGCCCGAACAAAACTTTGATATTCTTCATTACTCCATGCAGAACGTGCAACCCCAATAATACGCGTGGGCTCATTAAATTGCCCAACACACTGACAATGATAGAGAGCAGGCATAAGTTTGCGCGCTGCTAAGTCACCGTTACCACCAAAAACAATACAATCAAAGGGAGAAACTGGAATAATTTTACTTACCATGGACTTATTTATTTTTCTATTCGATTATTCAATCCTAGTATTACTTATAAAATCTTTCATCATTAAAGCAGACAGAACCTAAATAAGCCATTAATTTTCTACATTTCAATCAATGTTTGTGTTAAAGACGATCCATTAAAGAAAACCAACGCATTGCTAAAAATATAAGTGGATAACGCAAAATGCTTCCTCCCGGAAAGGATGAAATCTTTAAATTCTGAAAATGGGCAAAACGTTCATAATTCCCAGTCAACCATTCTGCGTATAATTTTCCCATAAAAGGAGCAAGCATAACGCCATGCCCTGAATAACCGCCACAATAAGTCATCTTAGAGAAAAGTTGGCGAACATAAGGCATACGTTCAACCGTGATAGCAACCGTTGCCCCCCAACGATGGGTCAAATTAACAGAGTATAATTGAGGATAAATTTCAGCAATTTGCCGTTTTATACGTACATCTAAATTTATAGGATTCTTATTATTGTAACTTTCTACACCACCAAATAAGAGACGATTATCAATGCTTTTGCGAAAATAGCGAACCATAAAACGGGAATCATCAACAGATTCACCCCTCATGAGAATTGAACTGTCCTTTGGTAATGGTTCCGTTGCTCCAATATACGAGCGAAGAGAAACAATATTTTTCTGAACAAAATGCTGCAAACCAAGTTTATACCCGTTCGTTGCGAGTAAAACATGCTCTGCTGTTATACTCCCTTTTTCTGTTATTACTTGCCAATGAGTTCCCTTGCTCTTCACGGTTGTTACTTGTGTCTTCTCATAAAGCTTAGCACCAGCATTTTTAGCTCTTTTTGCTAACCCAACAATCAATTTTAAGGGATTTATATGGCCGGTATCCGCATCATAAATACCACCACAATAAAAAGACGATCCAAGTCGCCTAGATGTTTCAGCCCTATCCATAAAAGTAAGCGCGTGATAGCCATAACGCTGCATCGTTTCAATATGCCGTTGATAAGAGAAAAGCTCACGCCTTTTATGGGTTACAGAAAGTTGCCCTACCATAAAATCGCATTGAAAATCAGGCATCGCACATAAAGATAAAATATCTCTTTTAGCTTCTTCTGCTAAATCAAATAGCACTTTACTGCGCTCAAAACCATATTTTTTCTCTAACGTTTCAACCCATTGCCGTTGCCCCGTTCCCAATTGTCCACCATTGCGCCCTGAAGCTCCATCCCCAAAACGTGATGCCTCAAATAAAACAACATCCACTCCAGTGTTCGCTAAATGATAAGCAGCTGAAAGGCCTGTCAATCCCCCCCCAATAATGACCACATCACACTGTCTATCTTCACAAAAAGAAGGATAAGAGGGACGCTCTTTTAAAGTATCTTCATACCAAGAAAGCCCTGGAGAAATTGGATTAGAGCCAATCATCGTGACAAACCTCAAACATTAAGCAAGAGATATTCGCGCTCCCACGGACTAATCACTTCCATAAAAGTTTCAAATTCTTGTCGTTTGATTGCAGCATAAGTACTGACAAACACGTCCCCTAAAATAGCACGTATTTCTGTATCTTGCTCAAACAAATTGACAGCCTCAATGAGTCCACGCGGTAACTCAATATTATCAGCATTCACATTATTTGTCGTTGGCTCATCGGGTTCAATTTTTTGCTGTAAACCAATGAGACCACACGCTAAAGAAGCTGCAAGAGCTAAATAAGGATTTGCATCTGACGAAGGAAGCCTATTCTCTACACGTCGCGCTTGAGGAGCAGAACGAGGAACACGAAATGCCGTGGTCCGATTATCATAACCCCATCGTAAATTAACAGGTGCTGAAACATCCGGCATAAGGCGTCGATAAGAATTAACATAAGGTGCAAGCATGACAAGTCCTCCCGCCATATGTCTTTGTAATCCACCAATAAAATGGCGAAAACAAACACTTTCTTCACCATCTTCCTGCGTAAAAATATTCATACCTGTCTTCTTATCAACAACTGATTGGTGGATATGCATCGCAGAACCCGGCTGCCCTTGAATGGGCTTGGCCATAAAAGTTGCATACATATTATGTTTCAGTGCTGCTTCACGAATTGTGCGTTTGAACATAAAGACTTGATCAGCCAATTCAATTGGATCACCATGGCGTAAATTGATTTCAAACTGACCTGCTCCCTCTTCGTGAATAAGCGTATCGATCTCTAATCCTTGTGCCTCCGAAAAATGATAAATATCATCAATGAACTCATCAAACTCATTCACACCGGCAATCGAATAGCCCTGCCCCCCACCAATTGAACGTCCAGAACGACCAACTGGAGGAACTAAAGGATAATCAGGATCAGGATTTTTTTCTACCAAATAAAACTCAATTTCTGGTGAAACAACCGGCTTTAGTCCCATTTTCGTATAAAAATCAATGACTTTTCGCAAAACATTTCGTGGTGTATAATCGACAACCTGTCCATTTTGATAGACAAGATCACAAATCACCTGTGCTGTGGGAGCATCTTCCCATGGTACAATGCTTAATGTAGACAAATCAGGCTCAAGACGTAGATCTCCGTCTGTTTTAGGATATTCAAAGCCATGACCATCTTCAGGATAATCTCCTGAAATTGTTGTCATAAAAACCGCTGAAGGCAATGCCAATGATGTTTCCGAAGTAAATTTTTTAGAAAGCATCATCTTGCCACGCGGCACTCCTGCTTGATCAGGCGTGATACACTCAATATCCTCCACCTTACGGAAAGCAAGCCATTGTAAAACTTGTTCCCAATTTTTTACACCCCTTAAATTTTTAAGGAAATGAGCGACAGGCTTAGAACCCTTACTTTTTATTTGTTTACCATTCTTCACAGCCATAACATATCAACTTTAAAAATAATTAAGTCCTATTCTTATTATATCAGACTTATATCAACCATGTATGAATGACACGAAAAAAACTTATCAACGAATATTTTTAAAGAATGCTACAGTATTCATCAAGGTCAGAGAACCTTACACTCAATAAGCTATCCTATCAACTATAGTGAAAAATTGGTACTGCACGCGATACATAGACCCTAACGTTCTGTTAATAAAAAATAAAAGGTCTAAAGCCATTCTGGAAAGCAATAATCGTATAAAATCTCATAGCGGATTCTTTAACGTAATTATTACATCTCTACTCTTAATGTTTACAAAGAAGTAATCCGCACACCTCCCCTTCTTCTACCTCAATCTATACAGCAAAATACCCAATCATAACGTCCATTAACTGCACCTTACTGCAACTCCGATAAACGCTTGAGATAACTAAAAGCAATCAGCATTCGTAGGCAACTGAACGAAAGATGAATTTCCTATTCTGCTAACAAATCTAGCTTGATTTAGAGTACTAGCCCTCTCAATGATTTTTTGCCCCTCTCCAGATGCGCTGCACATATGACTTCTCATCTGCGTGGCTGAATCTTATTTAGCACCGGCAATTTACCTCATCGGTATAAACCCACGTAGTATATCAAAAAATAATTTTTTTATCTAATCTCACAGTATAAAGCTATAAATATTCTGATCATGAAAAACTCCGTTCAACAATTCAGCTTTTCTCAATCTACCCTCAAGCTCAAAGCCACAGCGCTGCGCTACTGCGTTGCTTCTCTGGTTGTCTACTGAACATTTTATGACAAATCTTTTTATTGCGCCAGATTTTAAATAAGATTGCATCAAGACTTTCACAGACTTAGTAATAATCCCTTTTCCTTGAAGTTTTAAATCAAGCCAATAGCCGATATAAGCGGTCTTATTACCACTATCAATCCTATTGAAAGAAAGTAATCCCACTGGAACTTCATCAAACAAAATAGCATATGTTTTTCCATCATTCTTCTGATGTTGCAAAAAGCAAACGTCAAGAAAAATAGCTTCATCATGTTCATTCGTAACATAACGTGGCCAAGCCATATATTGATTGAATTCCGTTCTATTACGATCTATAATATTAAAAAGCTCGGAAGCGTATCTCGAAGATGCAGGTACGAGATGGATGTTTTTATCCACATTAATAGCCTCCTCTGCATGCAATAAATCCATTCGCCCAGCTGGTAGAGCATTTTCTGCAAGCCTCGCTGTTACGATTTCTTTTTTGTATAAAGCATATACGGGAGGTTTAAGACGCATCCATTCATTAGCAGTTTCTAAATCATAAGAACCGCAACCGCGAATAATAAACAACTGATCTTTACCCAAACCGTAATCTGCCCTGGGGAAAAGGCGATCATTTTCAAAACAGTCAAAACCTGCTAATATCTGATCATGTTTATCACAAGCGTTTTTTTTCTCTTCTAATGGTATAAGCGAATGATGCCAAACACGCCAAGAAGGTATCCAGTTAATATCAAGATTTGTCTGTATAATATCAACCTTACCGCGCTTTTTAATACTCACAGTTCTCCCTACAACATAACCATGATCTTCGCTGATATACCTACCAAGCTCAAAAATCAATTTCCATCTAGCAGGTAAAGTGGTGTCTTGTTCAGATAAAACATTAAAAATTTCTTGGAAAAACTCCCGTGGTTTCATAGCCGTAACTTCAGCATCGGCTAAGAAGGAGTCTGCTGGAAATCCGCTCCCCATATTAAGATGCCCTCCCTTAGGCATATTTTTTAAAAGGAAGGGAAGCCAATCACGCAAGTTCTCAATAATTCGTGCCGAACTTTCCAAATTCGAACCGATATGAAGATGAAAGCCTTTAAGATAAACATTCTTGCAAGATTGCAGCAAGGGAACGATTTCTTCCTCAAATTCTTCCACTGTCACTCCAAAACGAGAACGCTGGCTATCTTTGTAAAAATGCGCCAATCTTACACCCAGCCCCACTACGCGGTCAGTATCAGAAACCAAATCAATTATGGACTTGAGTTCATGCGGACTGTCAACATGAATCAGTGCATTTTCAGCAATCCCTTGAGAAAGATCGTTAAGAGATTTATAAGGTCCATCCAATATAATCCTATCGCTCGTAAAACCAGCCTTTAAAGCTAGCTTAAGCTCATCTGCTGAGCATACTTCTGCACTAAATCCGTGCTCAGCAATGAGTCGTAACAACAAACCTAACGAGCATGACTTAACCGAAACAGCAATAACTGCGTTCAGAAAATATTGCTGACAGACCGCTTGCAAACGCAAAACCCGCTCCAACGCAGAATCAACATCAAATATAAAAAATGGTTCGTCGCCATAAGGCTGGCGTTCATGCAACCGCTTAGCTGCCGTGATGATATTTTGAGCTATTATTTTTTGCGCCATAACTGTATCGTAACTCCCCGATAATCTCGTTGAACATTAAGAGGAGCACGGATAGTAAGATATCGCTCATAAAATGCATCCTGCATATTTTCCTCAAGCTGACAAGTGAACTTATTTTTAATTCTCATATATCTACGAAAATTTTCTTTAAGCTCATCATAGGGACGAGATGATAATCCATAATTTTTTCTTGATCCAGGCCCAATCCTGCTTTGCCAAAAAAGTTACACCAATAATGCAGCGTCCAAGCAGAATCAGGTTTAAACCCTATAGCGCTATAAACTTCAGTAATAATTTTATTGCTAAGCACCCTTCTATCGTAAAAATTTGAAGTACGAAGAACGCCTTCTACTTTCAAAACACAACTGACCTCAGACAGCGCTTGTTCTCTTGCTTGAATAAATGCAAAATTACATCCACCAAGTACATGAGTAAACGTTTCTGCATAAAAAGGAAGGCTGCAGACGTCAGAAACTTGATAGCGTAAACGATCATCCGCAGCAAGCTTAACTGCCAAATCATGGGCAATAATGATAGCTACTTCAGATATATCAATACCTTTTTGCAGAAGATCTAGTTTTTTCAAAACAATAACGCGAACTGTAACTGGTAGAGCAGGCAAGGTCCAATAATCAATAGTATAATCACCACTGGGCAGCGTATTATCCTGTTTCATCAGCGCCACAAAATAAGGACTCATCGAACAAACATCTTAAAACTTCGCCAATGTATTCAATGTATTACTAAGCTCCATCATATAATTTCCTCCTTAATAGGATTTCTTTAAAACGGATCTCCAGTACAAAGTAAAGCTTTTGTTCTCCCTAACACTCTAAAAAGCTTGCGTTTTTTGCAGAACCTAATATGCGCCCACTCTTTAAAAAAACATCAATATCATTAACCTCTTGATATGTTCACTCCTATATTTTGTGCTCATAACGGTACAATCATTTGGCGTATTCAAATCGGTAAGCATCTCTACTAAAAACGGTGGACAGCTATTCATTTCGACGAAATCTATATCAGATGACCCACATACTATTTTTCCTGTGTCTTTATGTAAGGCGTAGCCCTATTCAACTGTATCTTCACTCTCAAACCTCCTCACCTTTTATTAACTTTTTATCAGTATAAAGCCAGGCCAAATTAAGCGGGATAACCAAACATATACAAAGCAAAGCGAAACAAAAAGCTGCTTCTATACCAATATTACTGGCCAACCAACCAATCAGCA
>NZ_LR607293.1:0-2050 GCF_902162175.1 Bartonella saheliensis | reverse complement strand
AGGTGCTGTGCTAACCGCAAGGAGGCAGGCAACCACGGTAGGGTCAGCGACTGGGGTGAAGTCGTAACAAGGTAGCCGTAGGGGAACCTGTGGCTGGATCACCTCCTTTCTAAGGATGATCAAGAATAGGGCTTTTAAAAAGTCCCTCCCTTTTTGATCTCATTAGACACAAAGTTTAAACATGAGTTTGTTTAAACGGTGCATATGAGGCTAACTCTCAATGAATTCCTCTCACCAAAAAGAGACCCCTCTTGATATTAAAGAGGATCCCCCCCCCCCGTCTCTTTGAGGCCCCTACCTCGGATGAGAGAACTATTTGAGGGCTTAGTGCTCATGTGTTGATACAATAAAAGCAGAACATGCCGTCTTCGTTTCTCTTTCTTCAGATGATGATCCCAAGCCTTCTGGCGATCTCTTAAAAAAGCCTAGCCTGCTTTAAAAAGCAGGACCTTTAGATATGCTTTTAAATTCTTATGAATCTTAAAAGTCATGAATTTAAAAAAGGCTTTATGAAGAAAGCACTTTAAGCTTTTCCAATGATTTAAGATGATACCGGGGAAGGTTTTCCGGTTTATCCCGGAGGGCTTGTAGCTCAGTTGGTTAGAGCGCGCGCTTGATAAGCGTGAGGTCGGAGGTTCAAGTCCTCCCAGGCCCACCATTTATGCTCGTTTTTGCTTATTCTTGAGAGTTATGAAGTTTAAGCGTGTGAAAGCCTCTTTAATCTTTAGTTTATTGCAAAAGATTTAATTCTATCCTTTAAAAATTGTTTGTTAAATTTATCTCATTACATTTGTCAAACAGTATCTTTGTCAAACAGGACTTCAAATTCCCTTCAGATTTCTTCAAGGGGAGAGACAAATTTAAAAGGATAAAAATCAAAAAAATGATACCAATCAATACAAGTCAAAATAGTGTTGATCAAAAGAGGACAAATCACTCAAGTTAATAAATTTTTTTGAGATTGATTTGAAAGAGCATTCTTTAGGGGCCGTAGCTCAGCTGGGAGAGCACCTGCTTTGCAAGCAGGGGGTCGTCGGTTCGATCCCGTCCGGCTCCACCATTTAGATCATCATCATTGTTGTGAGGACATTTTTTGTAAGAGGTTTTAATGACTTCTTGCCTGTTCTATTGAAATTGTGAAGAGAAGATATATTCAGACATGATTTTTATGCTCTGTCTTTTAAAGATTAAGAGTTATAAAAATGATGTGTCGCAAGGGAATGCTCAAAGCCCTTGCTTATGATTGGAAGCTTAACCGCGCCACTGAGTATATCTCGAGAAGCTGGTCTTTTCTGCTGATATTTATGTTTGTTTTGCGCTTGTGTTTTGCACAAGACACAAGAGGAGCAGACAAACAACAAATGATCAAGAAACTTTACAAGTAAGTGATTACAAAGAGTGAATGCTTATTTGTGGTTTAAGTGATTATAGAATGAATATTGGCAATGAGAACGATCAAGTGTCTTAAGGGCATTTGGTGGATGCCTTGGCATGCACAGGCGATGAAGGACGTGATACGCTGCGATAAGCTACGGGGAGGTGCGAATACCCTTTGATCCGTAGATTTCCGAATGGGGCAACCCACCTTTGATGGCTGGAAAAATTAAGCTGTTTTTTGATAAACAGTTTAATTTTCTAGTCGTCAGATAAAGGTATCTACACCTGAATAAAATAGGGTGTAAGAAGCAAACGCAGGGAACTGAAACATCTAAGTACCTGTAGGAAAGGACATCAAACGAGACTCCGTTAGTAGTGGCGAGCGAAAGCGGACCAGGCCAGTGGCTTGAAGAAAGAAAAGTAGAATCGACTGGAAAGTCGAACCAAAGTGGGTGATAGTCCCGTATACGTAACTCTTCTTTAAGTCCTTGAGTAGGGCGGGACACGTGAAATCCTGTCTGAATATGGGTCGACCACGATCCAAGCCTAAGTACTCGTGCATGACCGATAGCGAACCAGTACCGTGAGGGAAAGGTGAAAAGTACCCCGACAAGGGGAGTGAAAAAGTACCTGAAACCGAATGCCTACAAACAGTCGGAGCCCAAGATTTGTT
>NZ_LR607205.1:0-53288 GCF_902162175.1 Bartonella saheliensis | reverse complement strand
ACCCGACATCGCGCATCCCGTCAAAATCCATGATCGCATCAACCATCTCTTCTCCACGAACAACAGGACAAGAAGCACCTCCTGGAATCACTGCTAAAAGATTATTCCATCCGCCACGAATACCACCGGTATGTTTTTCAATTAACTCACGAAAAGAAACACCAAGAGCTTCTTCAAATGTACAAGGTGCATTTACATGCCCCGAAACCATAAACAATTTCGTTCCAACATTATTTGCACGTCCAATCGATGAAAACCACGAAGCACCTCGACGTAAAATCGTTGGAACAACGGCTATAGACTCTACATTATTGACAGTCGTTGGACATCCATAAATTCCCATATTTGCAGGAAATGGTGGTTTAAGCCGAGGTTGTCCCTTTTTTCCCTCAAGACTCTCGAGAAGAGCCGTCTCTTCACCACAAATATAAGCACCCGCACCATGATGAATAATAATATCACATGCATGCCCATATTTCGTTTTTTTACCTAGTAAACCGGCACTATAACACTCATCAACAGCAGCTTGAAGTGCTTCACGCTCGCGAATATATTCACCGCGAATATAAATAAAAGCAACATTTGCTCCCATGGCAAAAGTAGCAATTACACATCCTTCAATGAGAGTATGAGGATCATGGCGTAAAATATCACGGTCTTTACATGTTCCAGGTTCTGATTCATCCGCATTGACAACCAAATAATGAGGACGACCATCACTTTGTTTGGGCATAAAGGACCATTTCATTCCAGTAGGAAAACCTGCTCCACCACGGCCACGCAACCCCGATGCCTTTACTTCATCAATAATCCAGTCACGACCTTTTTCAATAATTGCTTTGGTACCATCCCAATGCCCACGTGACATTGCAGCTTTCAATGACTTGTCTTTTAAACCATAAATATTGGTGAAAATGCGATCCTTATCAGCTAGCATACCCCACCTTTTTTTCTTTTGCCCGTAGCATTCTTAGCTTTTCCTCAAACGCAGCTTTAAAACATATTTTTTAAAACTCTTAACTTTCCGTTAAATATTGTCATATGGGTAAAATTATAAAATATCCCCTCAAAAAATAGCTACTATGCGCCCAATCCTTCCTTATCTTTTTTCTTTGAAGACTTCAGTGATTTTTTTTCTTTACCATCAATGAGAGAAGTTAACCCGCTAATTGGCTCGGATGATTTACGACTATTTTGCGGACCAACCATTATTTCAGAACCTTTCCCCGCTGCAAATGCATCAATAATTTCTTCAAGGCGTTCTGCTGTAAGATCTTCATAAGTATCTTTAAAAATCATAACCATGGGAGCATTAACGCAAGCACCAAGACACTCCACCTCTTCCCATGATAATGTTCCATCCGAATTGGTAACAAAAGGTTCGTGATGAATTTTTTTCTGACAAACTTTAATTAATTCATCAGACCCACGTAACATACAGGGTGTGGTTCCACAAACTTGAATATGTGCCTTCGTTCCAACTGGTTTGAGTTGAAATTGGGTATAAAAGGTCGCAACTTCTAAAACACGAATATATGCCATGGAAAGAATCTGCGCGATATGCTCAATTGCAGCACGTGTCACCCAGCCATCTTGCTCTTGAGCACGCATTAATAATGGAATCACCGCAGACTGTTCACGCCCTACAGGATACTTCTTTATGGTATTTTGTACCCATATCTGATTTTCTTTTGTAAAAGAAAAATCTGCGGGTTGATAAACATCATCTGCAAGACGGCGCACGGACATTAGCGATCAACCTCCCCAAAAACAATATCAATTGAACCTAAAATAGCTGTCGCATCCGCCAACATATGCCCTCGAGTTAAAAAATCCATGGCTTGAAGATGAGCAAAACCAGGAGCACGTAACTTAACACGATAAGGCTTATTGGTTCCATCAGAAACAAGATAAACCCCAAACTCACCCTTTGGAGCTTCCACAGCTACATATACCTCACCTGGAGGTGTATGAAAACCTTCTGTATAAAGTTTAAAATGATGAATAAGCGCTTCCATCGAACTTTTCATTTCACCCCGCTTTGGGGGCACAATTTTGCGATCTAAACTCGAAACAGGTCCATTTTTTTCCGTACTTAGCAAACGATCCACACATTGACGCATAATTTTGGCCGATTGACGCATTTCTTCCATACGAATCAAATAACGATCATAACAATCACTATTCTTACCTACAGGAATATCAAATTCCATCTCATCATAACACTCATAAGGTTGGCTCTTACGCAAATCCCATGCAACACCGGCTCCGCGAATCATAACCCCAGAAAAACCACGCGCCCAAGCTTCATCAATACCCACCACACCAATATCTACATTACGCTGTTTAAAAATCCGATTTGGTGTTATAAGTGCATCCAGTTTACCAAGAGCAACAAGAAATGGATCAATAAAATTACCAATATCCTCAATTAAAGATTCTGGTAAGTCTTGATGCACTCCACCAGGGCGAAAATAATTAGCGTGAAGACGTGCTCCACACGCACGTTCATAAAAAATCATCAATCTTTCACGTTGCTCGAATCCCCAAAGTGGCGGTGTCAATGCACCAACATCCATTGCCTGCGTTGTTACATTAAGCAAATGATTAAGAATGCGCCCAATCTCAGAAAATAAAACACGTATTAATTGCCCTCGTTTTGGAACTTCAACGCCCAATAATTTTTCAATAGCAAGTACAAAAGCATGCTCTTGATTCATGGGAGCAACATAATCTAAACGATCAAGATAGGGGCCTGCTTGAAGATACGTCTTTGTTTCCATTAATTTTTCGGTACCGCGATGCAATAATCCAATATGCGGATCTACACGCTCAACAACTTCACCGTCCAATTCCAGAACCATACGCAAAACTCCATGCGCTGCAGGATGTTGCGGTCCAAAATTGATATTAAAGTTTCGAACACTGACCTCAGCCACAATATACCCCTTGCTTTTCTAAAACTTCATACCAAACGTTAATAAAAACTCTTATCACACCCAAAACTGGTATTTTAAAGACTCACATCCTAATCTTAAGCCTTATCAGCTCCCATATCATTTCTTGACATCTCCTTTGTCATCACACGGTAAAACATTTTGTGCTCCTTCCCAAGGAGAAAGAAAGTCGAAACTGCGCATCTCTTGTCGTAAAACAACTGGCTCATAAATGACTCTCTTTGCCTCATTATCATAACGACATTCAACAAACCCAGTTACAGGAAAATCTTTGCGCAAAGGATGTCCTTCAAAACCATAATCCGTTAAAATACGTCTTAAATCGGGATGCCCTGAAAATAAAATCCCATACATGTCATACGTCTCACGCTCATACCACTCTGCCCCAGGATAAATAGAACACGCGGAAGCAACGGGGGTATTTTCATCAGTACGTACCTTAACACGCAAACGCACATTCTCACGAGGAGATAAGAGTTGGTAAGAGACATCAAAACGCTTATCACGAGAGGGATAATCAACCCCACTAATATCTGTAATATTAATAAACTGACAGCGAGAATCATCACGAACAAACATTAATACATCTGTAATTGCATCAAGACGCGATATTATCGTTAATTCACCAAATGCAAGAATGGTTTCTTCAAGCTTATCGCCTAATTTGTCTTTCAAATAGGTAGCAAGTTCAACCAATGTTTCACTCATCATAACAATGAAGCCCCTATCGCTCTATGGAACCCGTACGACGGATTTTTTTCTGCAGTAATAATATACCGTACAGCAATGCTTCCGCTGTGGGAGGACACCCTGGAACATAAATATCCACAGGCACAATACGATCACACCCACGTACAACCGAATAAGAATAATGGTAATATCCACCACCATTTGCACACGATCCCATAGAGATCACATAACGCGGCTCCGGCATTTGATCGTAGACTTTTCTTAAAGCTGGCGCCATCTTATTTGTTAGAGTGCCTGCAACTACCATCACATCTGATTGGCGGGGTGAAGCGCGTGGAGCATATCCAAAACGCTCATTATCGTAGTGAGGCATAGAACACTGCATCATTTCGACAGCACAACAAGCCAAGCCAAAACTCATCCACATGAGAGAACCAGTACGCGCCCAAGTAATCAAAGCATCTGCTGAGGTAACCAAAAATCCCTTATCTGACAATTCAGCATTAACATTACGGAAAAACTCATCATCAGAACCTATTAATTTGCCCGTCTCTGGATCAATAATCCCTTTTGGCTTTGGAGCAATCATCATTGAATTGTTAGATATTAATCCCATTCAAGAGCTCCTTTTTTCCATTCATATATAAATCCGATAGTTAAAAGTGCTAAAAACACAATCATCGACCAAAAGCCAAACATACCTATCGAACTAAATGAAACTGCCCAAGGAAAAAGAAAAGCAACTTCAAGATCAAAAATAATAAACAAAATTGATACTAAATAAAAACGAATATCAAACTTCATGCGCGCATCATCAAATGAATTAAACCCGCATTCATAAGCCGATAATTTTTCTGGATCGGGAGAACGATAAGCCACTATATAAGGCATAATTAAAAGAACCCCCGCAATAACTGCCGAAACAATGATAAAGATCAAAACCGGTAAATAAGAGCTCAATAAATGAGTCATAATCCTCTTCCACCTTAAATGAAATGATCTAAACTAACGTAATCACTCCACATTATTAAACCAAACAGAAATTACGAATTACTCTATTAACTTCGCTCGCAGCATTTTAAGAACATATCGAGCAATAGTTTTCTTATTGGCATAGGTAACGCAGAGCAAAGAAAGACGCAAGCCTTATTCTTATAAAACACATAAAAAGGAGAAAAACTTAACATTCTATAGAATATTCTAAAACCAATACTCTATGCGTTATACATTCTACTAAAGATACTTTATTCAATAAAACGGGAAATCCATAAAAAAATAAGAAATGGCGCGAGTGACGGGGCTCGAACCCGCGACCTCCGGCGTGACAGGCCAGCACTCTAACCAACTGAGCTACACTCGCACACTTCTTTCGAACCAATTCATGGTTGGCATAAGCGATCGTGTAAGGGGTTCATTCGTTTATGTCAAGCAGGCTTATGCATTTTTTAAAAAAAATCATCAAACACAATCTTTATTCTTGCGTTTGTAAAATTTTTTCCTTAATAGAGTGCACATTCGATTGCTAATCATTGTATTGGGCGATTAGCTCAGCTGGTAGAGCGCCTCGTTTACACCGAGGATGTCGGGAGTTCGAGTCTCTCATCGCCCACCATTTGGTTTTCTTAAAAAAAATAAGTCATTGTTTTTTCATATCTTTTTTAGGATTAGGGAATCTAGAACAAAGATGCGGAAATAGGATTTTACAGTATACCTCTATAGGTCATCTATTTTTTTCCAACTTTCTCAAATAATTTTTAAAATTCTTCTAAGCTCTATTCATTATCAAGAAATCAAAAAGTTTTATGATAAAATTTTGCAACAAGCATAAACTTTACCTTTTCAGAAAGATATACTTTAGACTAGGTTGTGTAGAATTATGATCCTACCTTACTTCTCCACAAATTGTTTCACAATAAACTCAAAATTCCTCATTTAGTGCAATTTTCAAAAAGAACTCTATCCTAGAAATTATTTTGATTAACATTCAAGTAATTTTATTAAAAACGTTTAGAAATTCATTTAAATGATTGACCTTTTGCAAGAACTTTGTAAAAAGATGTACTTGTTTTGGAGGGGTGGCCGAGCGGTTTAAGGCACCGGTCTTGAAAACCGGCGTGCAGGAGACTGTACCGTGGGTTCGAATCCCACCCCCTCCGCCACAGCACTTTTATCGTGCTATAACTTATTGATTTTGTAGATGTTTTTTTAAGGTGCGGGATAAATAAATAAAGGTTCGGGAATAGGATTTTCAAACCTGTACCTAAAAAACACTTTCTTTTTTACCGACTCTTTCCAACAATTTTTTAAATTCTGCCAAATCTTGCTGTGAAAAATTTCCTAAAGTTCTAACAAACATGCCAACAACTTCACGCCCAAATGAATCAGAAGTCTTTATCGTAAAACTCTTACGGCAAGAATCTGCCTCTTTTCTTAACTTTGAAGCAGTTTCTTTATCTAAACCGTAAAGCTCTATGACCTTTTCTTCCATGCCAACGGGTACAAATTTTTTGCCAATCTCAACTGAAGATAAAAATGATACGGATATATCTCATTTCTCAGCCATATCTAAAAGACGTTCTGAGTGATCAAGGCGAAGTTTTCGTAAAATTTTGCCAAATGATGTCACCATATAAAAAGCCCTGTTAGAGAAGAAAGATTTCTTCTGATTCTAACAAAGCTTTTTGAGACTTGCTTCAATTATTGCGAATCAGCACTTCCTTTCCAGGTGTTTTTTGCCATACTGGATGTCCGAACTGTCTCTAATTCTAAAAAGTCAAAATCTTTAAAGATCTCTCGAACAGCATCACAATCATTCAGACTCAAAACAAATTTACCTTGCATGCCTTTGAGAACTTTTGCCATATTGACAAAATCGTCCCCAATAAAATTTCCAGAGCTATAACGCTTCTTCTTTATAAGATAAGGTGGATCTCAATAAACTGTCCGGTGCATAAAAAATTCAACAACCCGTTCCCACGATAAGTTTAAAATAACTGTATCAAGCAGTTTTTTCCTAACACGTCTCATTTTTGCTAAAAGTTTGTCCGGATTAAAGCTTACCGTTTTTTTTCCTACAAAGCTAAAAGAATAGTAATCTTCTTTCCCATACATGACGCAACGTTGGAGAAACAAAAAGCGCGCTGCTCTTTCAACTTTCGATAAGCTCTCTGGATCAATAGCAGAAAATTTTAAAAAACAACTGTCTCGAACAAACAAACCACTCCAATCGTTTGGCTAAATCATCAAAGTCATTTTGAACACATTGAAACAGATTCGTGATCTCACCATTCAGATCATTAATGACGGAATATTTTGCTGGTCTTTTGTTTAGGAAAATGACGCCTGAACCTAAAAACGGTTCAACATAAGTTGCATGATCAATGCTCTTTAAAATCGGTATAATTTTCTTACGTAGATGATGTTTTCCACCCATCCACGCAAATAGTGTCTGTGTAAAGTCTTGTTTTGTCATATTTTTAAAGGAAAGGTTTTATGTGCTTTAATTTTTGGTGAACCATTGTTTTAAATGTGCAATGACATTATCTATGGCATCCATAAGACGGGCAAAATCTAGAATAAGCAAAAAAAGAAAAAATGCTATCCATTTCATGAGGCGCGACATCACTTTCACACTTTGGTAGGCAATCATCATTTCTTGAAGAGTTGCTTTTTCCGCTTCTGTAAGCTCTGTGTGTTTTTCACCCTTTTTTCTTACCATGTTCCCACCCACACAAACGTTCGCCTTGCTTATTATGTTTTAAGATCTCTCTTGCTAAGTTTGAACTGATGACATACAAATCGTGCTGGCTTAAATAAATAGGCAACCAACCAACACAAGAAGAAGCATATTTATGGGTCACGCAACCAGTCAGAGAGAGCAGAGCGCACATCAGTATCAGTCTCTTTGTTAACTTCATTTTCTACCTCAAGACGTGTGATTGCTGTCTTTAAAGCATTCTCTGTTTGTTTTTGCTGTTCAGCCTTTTTGCCAAGTGTAAAAACTCTCGCTAAAACTATAAAAAAAGCGGCAAAAGCCGCACCTGTGAGCATGAGATTTTTTTTTATCCATAAGATCATAAACTCTGCTCCTGAAAGCGTTTGGCAACAAGGAAAAGACCAGCACCTGCTGCGAGAACCATAATCCCTGCTAATGCCCATTGGATAGGACCATTGCCTGCTAATAAGCCTCCAAGTCCAGAAAAAGAACCAATAATGGGTGCCAATGCTTCTGCTTTAAAGAGAGCTGTTGAATCCTTTGTTTCTACGGTTTGGTAGTTGGAGGAAACAAAAGCGCCTTTTGCCCATAATCCTGCTTCTGCTGCACGCCGGTGGACAAGGCCTTGTAAACGTTTACCACCTGCTTTGGTCCATTTTTGTAATTCGGCAGGTATCGCTTCATAATCGCCTTTGTTCAGTCTTTTAAGCAGTGTCGAATTTTGGAAAGCTGGAATGCCTACATTATAGCAAAAGGAAACAAGAGCACCAAACTGCTCGTCACTTAAATTTACACCCACTGCTTTTTCGACTGCTTGTTCATATTGGTGCAAATCTGCTAACAGCATGGTTTCAGCTTTTTTTTCTGTAATCACCATCCCCTCAACAACTGTTGGTTTTCCAGCTTTCCCTGTATGTCCATAGCCAATGGTCCAAACACCCGAGACATCTTGATAAGCCTGCAAGCGCAAACCTTCCCACTTTTTCAAACAGCCTAAACAATCTTCGCTTATTTTCCGTGTCATTACTTTATTCCATCCTATAAATAGACCTTTATGAGTACAGCGCCATCGCCACCATCGCCGCCAATTTTGTCATCACCGGGCTTTCCATCGAAATATCCACCGCCACCGCCACCGCATTCTTTACCACCTCTTCCCCCGTTACCACCTTTATAACTTTCACCACCTTGTCCCATGATAGAACCCTTGCACTTACCGCCACCGCCACCGCCGCCGCCCAAAAATGAACTGCCACCGCTACCTGCTCTCTTATTGTCGATTCCACCACCACCACCGTTTCCACCAGAGAAAATAGCACTCTCACCGCTGATGCCCTCTCTACTTCCCCCTCCATCACCGCCTTTCCCTCCAAAATTAACGAGGGTCATACCAACGGAATACCCTCCTTCCGCAGAAAGAACGCCCTTAATAATCGTCCTACCACCATTGCATAAAATATTACTGTCGTTACCTTTACCACCACGACCAATGTAAACTGTTTTTAATTTGTCTAAATCAGATCCTTTCATGTTAACATGAACGCATTGACCGCCGCCGCCGCCGCCACCTTTAACGCCTCCACCTCCTCCACCCCAAGCCCATATTTCAATATCTGTCTGATCGGTGATCCCTTCTGGCCAAGGAATGTCTCCATTTTCTGTCATGAGGATTTCAATAGGTTTTCTCCCCCAACTGCCATTATGAGAGCCACCGCCACCACTGCTGTTGTTGCAATTTGCTTTAATTGAAGCCATGAGGTCGGCAGGTGAGATAAGTGCATCTCTTGTTTTTGTGCCATCAATCCAGTCTTGTTTTGCAAGAGGTTGGATGAGATCAACTTTTTTCTCTACACTGCGTGCTGTCTCTTGCGCTTTATTGGCTATTGTTTGTGCAGTGGTCGCAATCGTTTTTGCATCCGCAGCATTTTTTTGTGCAACGCTTGCCTCAGCTTGTGCCTTTTCTCCTATTGCTTGTGCGTCTTTTGCTGTCTCTTGCGCTTTATTGGCTGTTGTTTGTGCAGTGGTCGCAATCGTTTTTGCATCCGCAGCATTTTTTTGTGCAACGCTTGCCTCAGCTTGTGCCTTTTCTCCTATTGCTTGTGCGTCTTTTGCTGTCTCTTGCGCTTTATTGGCTGTTGTTTGTGCAGTGGTCGCAATCGTTTTTGCATCCGCAGCATTTTTTTGTGCAACGCTTGCCTCAGCTTGTGCCTTTTCTCCTATTGCTTGTGCGTCTTTTGCTGTCTCTTGCGCTTTATTGGCTGTTGTTTGTGCAGTGGTCGCAATCGTTTTTGCATCATTTGCAACATGAAGCCCTTGTTGTGCAGCGTCTTCAACTTTATCAATTTTTGCAATCTGTGTACGTTCTTGGGGCGTTAAGATAAGATGTTCGCTTCCTTCTTTCATATTGTCCATATCAAATGCATTTTTTTCTATTTGATCTGGATCATAGACTGATTTTGACATCCCAACAGATTTTGACGCTAAAAAATAATGGATGGTATTTTTGAGATCTGCCGGAGAGATGGGATAATAAGCGCCTTCACTTCCTTTATGCCATTTTTCTATGGTTGGCTGGACAGGGCTTAGCCATCGTAGCTTTGCTCTCTCTTCTGTTGTCAAAATCTTTTTGCTAGGTCCCTCATGCATATTTTCCATGGAGAATGCATTTGCCCGCACATTGTCTGGATCATATGTTGCCATGTTCATATCGCCAATTCCTAAAGGCGATATTTTTATCCACCCACTCCCGGATAAAATGGTATTTTCATGGGCTTCTCCACCTGCATCAAGATCGCCAATTGTGACCTTATCTTTGTAAGCAAGAGCTCCGATATCTCTCTTGGCCACCGCATCATCGGCTTTTTTTCCCTGAGCTGCCGTTGCAAAATATTCCACCCCATAAGCGGCTGCGCTGCCCACTGAAACGGGTGCAAGCGCCTTACTGTCTAAAACACCTTCTTTGACTTCTTCTTTTGTTGCTGGTTCAAGCTTAAAGATATGTGTGTGATAGGGTAATGGCATGGTCTTTCATTCCTTAATCCGTTTGTTCGTGAGATTGTGTGTGGAGAGTGAGATACTGTAAGCGCAAGGCATCAATGGTTTTTTGCATGATCTCAAGACGTTGTTCTGTTGCTTTTTGATACTGTGTCAAAGCGCTTAAAAGATCGTTCTGTAGGTCGTTTTTGATAAGATCAAGGACCTTATTTAAAGGTGCGTGAACCATTTGATTGCTTGCATAAAAAAGGACGCGGATTTGTTCCGCGTCCGCAATATTATCAATAGCGGCTGGGTGATTGATCATCTAGAGAACTCACGATTTTATGGCATAAACAACTGTTGTATTCACAGGGCGTGTTTCGCTTTCACCTGTTGAAGATATGGTTACCTTATGGGTGTGTGCTCCAGCAGGCTCTGTTACTCCTGTGGTGTAATCGGGATCATAATATGGGTTTCTTCGACCAACTCTATTGGGTAGCCATCCGAATGTTTGATAGCGAAAGTTGTGGGTATGCTCCCCCGCTTCTTCAATGGTTGCAGCGTGTGTATGTGTTTTGATAGCATCATACTGCGTTTTGGCAAATTGTCGACTTCTGTCTAAGCCGCGACCATTATCAAAGCCTCGTAAAAACATTCCTCTCAAATCTGGAACTTTAAAAGTTGTATCGCTGTCTTTTCCCCATTGTGTCCCTATTGCCTCGAACAATTGCGGATAATCTTTACGTTTATAGGTTGCTCCATCACATAAAAGCCAACCATTTGGTAGTTTTTGCATCGCAAAGGTTGCAATAAACCCACAAGGGAAGGTTTCGATCTTTGGAGGTGGAAGTGGGGTGGGATTTAAGAGATACCAGCTTTCCTGTGCTTTTGTTGATACGCCATCATTATAGACGATTTCATAGATACCACCCGTTTGTAACTCACCGCCCTCTAAGGGCACTATACCCATATTGCTTGCTTTATAGAGTGGTTTTGCGCCTATATTATTCACATTTATTGTAGCAGGTCCCACATTTGTCCCACGCGCTTTAAAGCGTAGCATGATATCATTTTTATATTTTGCTATAGGCGAAATTGTTGTTAATGTTATGGTTGTTGTTTTCTCTTGTCCAGTCACGATAAATTTTGCATCAAGAGACCCACCATTATCGGCAAGATATTCACGCACACGCTGCATCATGACACGCGCACTATCATTGACAGAACTAGGAGGTTGTCCCTCTGCCCAATTAATCATGCTATCGGAGTGCGCATTTTTATCCGCTGTTAGTGACCAATCATAAATATCAGACATTCTAAGCCCCCGTTCTTTTTTATAACTCTTCTCATCGTTGTTGCATTTTTTGCTGCCCATCTGAGCAAACAGAACGAGGGGGGTGCCCCTCTGCCCCATTAATCATGCTATCGGAGTGCGCATTTTTATCCGCTGTTAGTGACCAATCATAAATATCAGACATTCTAAGCCCCCGTTCTTTTTTATAACTCTTCTCATCGTTGTTGCATTTTTTGCTGCCTTAAGGGATCAACAAATTGCCGCCTTGAGGGATCAATTAAGGGCGTTAAATCTGCCTGGCGTGCAGTTGATGGTAAAAACCCCGCCATCATTGGTTGCTGCATCATTTGTTGATGTATTCTCTCGATTTGTTTCTCTTGCGCATCTGCATTGCGTCTGATCAAATCAAGGAGCCTCATCACCCCCCCTTTAAGAGCACTAGCATCAATGCCTTGCCCCTGCCATGGTGTGTTTTTCATAGCCCCCCCTGTGAGAGCATCTCCACTTTCAGGTGTCGTTATGCTGTCTGATAATGGCCGAGCATATGCCATCAATGGTTCTCGTGCTTGAGAACCTTCTATTGTTTTTTGCAACCACGCGGCAGTGCGCAAAGGGGTCCCTTCATTTTCTACACTCTGCCCATTTCCCAAGCTTTGTTGTGCTGTTTCCTTTGAAGAATCTTGCGTGTTGTTGTAAAGTTTATAAACATGATTCATAAAGTCCTCTGCGGTCGCTTCCCTCTTGCCACCATTGAGTGTGACTGCTTGGCGCCCTAACAGCTGGCTTGCTGGCAGTGTGGGATTTTTGATCAGTTTTACCGCTCCTGCTGGTCCTTGTTGGTGTGCCAGATAAAGTTCAGCTTCTGATGGTTCTCTGCCTAATGCTGTGGTTAAATAGCGCGTATTGTCCTTGGTTAAGCGTGCCAGTGCATCGGTTGCTTGAAAGGGATCAAACTTATCATGGAGTTGATATTGCTTTGCTGTTGAATCGAGAAATTGATAGAGTCCTCCTGCACTGCTTTTGCTGTTTTTCGCATAGGGGTTGCCGTTACTTTCTATCATAGCGACTCGTTGAAGAAAGCTTTCTGGCAAGCCATATTTTTGTGCTGCCTGTGCGATGGCCTGTTTCACATGGGGAGAAAAATGGCTCATTTGTCTCTCCGTATTCTATTCACGTTTCTCTCAACGGTTCTATTCAAAAGAAAGCCAAGCAAATTGATGAATTTTGTATGATCTTCTTTGCTGATGAGGCGTTTTTTTTCTGCTTCATGGAATGTTTTTATTAATTCCACGGCTTTTTCTCTTGCCAAACCAAAATCTCCGTTTTGGCGCGCTGTGAGGAGAGCGACAAGATCCCTTTCAGTTTTTCTATGAACGTTTAAGAGTCTGCGTCCCCATTGTCCTGCTAAAATTTTGATGACTGCTTTGGTGGGGTTGAGTTCTGCATCACGCAAAACTGGTTCTACGGTTTTTGCTTTGAATTCTCCCTTATAATTTGGCAATTTTGCAAAAAGTTTTGTTCTCTCCACTTCTGGCCGCAACATTTTCATAAGCTGTTTTGCTTTATCTTCACCAAAAATCTGCTGTAATTTTTCTTGTCCGGTTTGTGTGTCAAACAAGTTTAAAAGATTATGTTCAAAATCCTGTGCATTGCTTGCTGCAGTTTCTATTTGCGCACGCACCCCTTTTTGAAAAGCCTCTTTTTCCATCGTGCCCAAATGGGCCAGTTGACTGTTGATGCTCTCCAGATCAACAGTTTTGTTAAGCGCTTGCTTTCCTTGTTCAAAAGCCTCCATGATGGTACGCTCATTCTCATAGATTTTGCGTGCCTTGGCATAATCTGGAGAGGATGTCTCCAAACTGGAGAGAAGGCGTTGTTTGACATCCCTCAAATCGCGGGCAGTGTTCCATTCTCCTTTGAGAGTGGCGACATTTATTTGGTCCTCCAAAACCTCTTTCATTTTCTGTAAAATGGGCATGTTCAGCTTTGCATATTTGTTGCTGCCATGAACAGTTTCCTCTGCTTGCTTTGGCATTTGTGCGATGGCTTTTTGGTATGCTTTTTGGAATGCGGGTTTTTCTTGCAAGAGCGATAGCTCTTCACGAGCGGCCTTTGCAAGGGGTGCAGCTTTTGCCCTTTCATAAAAGGGTTGGGTCTCTTTTTGTGCCTTTGTGAGAATTGCCTCTTCTAAAGTGCGTGTATTGTCCTTTGGCCCCATGATCTCGATCAAGGCATTTTTGACCCGCGCTCCACTGGCATCTTGCCTTTCATTCAAGCGGTTTCTTATGAGTGTAGAGGCATCAGAATCTTTTTCTGCGGCCTTAAAAGCTCTTGTGGCAAGATCATCATGAAGATCAATCATCATGGCATCGGGACCACGCTGCCTTAAGGCTCTCTCAAGCTTATCCACGCCTTCATCGCCCAAAGTCTGGCTTACTTCGCGAAGCGCTCTCTCGCTTATATGAAAGGCCTCTTTTGGTGCCATTTGCGCTGCTTTTTGCGCCATTTGTGCTGAACTTATAGGTCCACTCAACGCTGCTTTGAGTTTTTTTGTTGCAAAAGATGCCATGTTTGTTAGACCACTTGCAACATATGGCGTTGCAACCCCTAGCCCTGCGCCAAGCAGTGTGGATTTTACAGTATCCTCAAGCCCCTCTCCCTCACCACTTCCTGCTACTGCGCCATAAAGGGCACCGGTTTTTGCAGCACGCCCCAAGCTAAATCTTGCCGCCTCTTTGCTTGCTGCGGCTTTCATTGCGGCTTCGCCTGCTGCTTTTGCGGCGGCGCGCTCTGCCCCCTCTGTGAGAGCAGATTGCAGAGCTCTTTCGCCTGCTGCTAAAGCTTTACTGGTTATTTGTGCGCCTGCAGCTGCTGTTTGATTTCCTGCTGCTTTTTCTACTGCATATTTTGCAACTTGTTTTGTCCCGTCTAACAAAGCTTTACCGGCTATTTTTGCTCCCATTGCGGCTGATCGCCCTTTTGAAAGAGCAAGTACAGCACGAGTAGCGGCATTGATTCCTGCAGGTACGCGCGCAATAAGTCCTGGACCCAATAAGCCCGCTAGAGTACCGACTACATTCCCCGCAAGAGATAAATAAAAATGGTCTCGGTCCGCGGCTTTTTGATAGTCCCGCCATCGTTTTGTCACTTCATCATATTTTTTGACGGCTTCTTTATCTCCCATCCAATAATCAATAGGGTTCGCCGCTAATGCTCCCGCCAGTTCATCATCATAGCCTAGGGTTAAGCCGTGAAGCGCTCCCCAACCAAAAGAACCAAGAGCACTTGGATGTGGATCATCTTCTGCTGTTATGGTTTTATTTTCTGTAAAAGAATCCCTTAATCTTTCTTTATTTTTTGAAAAGAGCTCTTGCAGTTGTTCTGGTGTATAATCACTCACATGCCCTATGACTCTGGTATTTTTTCTAGGAATGAGAGAAGGAATGAATTCAGCCATTGGTTTTTTCCTTAATGCGTCCGTCACGATCTATAAAAAATATGCCTTCAGGCAATGTTTCGATCTGTTTTTCGAAGAAATCATCAGAGGGCGTCTTTTTTTGTGTCTCAGCCTCTTTCCCATAGGCATCTTGGACGTGTTCGCCCATTTTCTGTGCACCACCAAAAAGAGTTGCCCGCGTTTGTGCGTCGGATTGATTGAAAATATCGATAACGGTTGTTAAAGATTTTTTTATCTGTTCTGGTGAAAGATCTTGCTTGAGTGCCGCTATGGAATTTTGCAATGCTTGCAATTGCTGATGAAACAAATTCCCCAAGCCAGTTTCGCCATTTGGTAAAAATTCTTTTGCTTTTCTCAAAGCTTCACGCTCGATATTCGCCTTTAATGAATCAAGCATATGCATAAATTGCTGCACAGACTCTGTTCCGGGAATTTTTGCTAACCAATCTTCAATTTTGCCAACAATGTGCGGACTTTCCTCCAGTTTTTTTCTTAATTTTTCTGCTGATGCGATTGCCAGATTTGCTCTGGTAAGCTGGTCTGCCTCTTGCCATTGTCTTTGCTGGTTTTGCCTTTCCTCATTCTGCTGCTCTTGGATTAATTTATGTTCTGCACCACTTTCTGCCATTGGCACTGCGGGTATGCCATGAGATGTCTTTTCCTCCCTCACAAGCATAGAGCCCGTTTCTGGCTTTAAGAGCCTCTTTTCGGCATCCCCTTCTTGTCCAGAATCCATGGAATTCTGGTCCCCTTGTAGAGGTATCATTTCCCCTCTCGCGGCTGAAATTTGCCAATCCCTCTGCGCAGCACCGCCCTGTTCTGGCTTTTCTTCTGCTGTGCGTGTTCTATAACCTTCTTGTGCGTTTAAGTGACTTCCCACGATTTTATGAGCGAGATCTGGGGTTTGCACGATTGCTTTTGCCTCTTCCTCGCTATAGCCTTTTGCGCGCAAGAGATCTAAAGTTTGCTGATGAGAGGGTTCTTGTGCGTTGAAGTGATTTCCCATGATTTTCATGGCGAGATCTGGGGTTTGCACGATTGCTTTTGTCTCTTCCTCGCTATAGCCTTTTGCGCGTAAAAATTCAAAAATAGGTCTTTGTTGTGCACGTACATTCTTGCCTTGGCGCATAATAATTGCTGCATTTGAAAAGCTTTCTTGGGGTGTTTTTCCAGAGGCTAACCCTGCAAAAAAATCCATGAGATGTTCGGAAAATTCTGATTTTCTAAAACGCTCCCATAAGCTCTTTGGATTTTTGTCTTTATGGATAAAATTCCCAACAGCATTTACATAATCTGTTGCCTGGTGAGAAAGATCATCGGTTTTTAGCTGTTTTTCTTCTTTTTCTTGCTGAAGAGAGAGCTGAGAAGGCGTTTGTTCCTTGACCAGGCTCCAAGCTTGTTTTGGCATGGCTTGTTCATTGCCTGCCACCATCTCCTTCATGGCATTTTTCTGCTGTTGCCCTGCCTCATTCCCATCAGATTTATCTATATTCGCACCAAAGGAAGATTGAGAAGGCAGGGGGAGAATGCCTTTTTGCTGTGGGATGCCTTGTTTTTCTTGCTCTACACCCTCTTTTGCTTGAACAAAATCCTTTGAAACATCCGGCAAGGGAGGCATTTGATTTTTTAAATCATCCAAAGACATCAGCAATTCTGCTGGTGTTTTTTTTCTAACTTCTGCTTCCCTTTGCTCCCCACGGATCAGTCCAGCAAGATTGACTTTTTGTGGATTATCAGAGTGGTCTTTTTCCTCAAAATGGTTTGTGCCAAAAGCAGCACGTTCCAAAAGAGAGGGCTTGTATCGTCCTTCAAACGATGTGTTTGAAGGCGTAGAATATTTTTGAAAAAGATCTTTAGGGAACTGAAGAAGACCCTGATGTATTAAAGGGCGCAGAACTTTTGGATTCATAAAGAGTGATAAAGTCTTAAAGCTATTTTGTTCCATCACTGCACCCTTTCCCTTTCAAATCCAAGCTTGCCATAATCCACATGCAAAAAGCCTGTGATCGGATGCAAGAAAACAGCTTCGGGCTTTGCTTTTAAAATGTCTTGTGCCATGACCCCGCGATAGCGCTCTGGAGAGCCCTTATAGTTGTATTCATAGAGTTTATAGCCATTTTTCTGCCCAGCTTGTGTGATGTTTTCTTTTGCCCGTCTATCGCTTAGTCCAGCAAAAGTTCCAAGGATCGTTCCCACATTGCCAATAATTTCCCATGGATTTGGTTCTGGTCGCGGCGTGAGGAGGGTCTGTTGTCCGGTTTGTGTTCCGTAATTTCCAGCAGAAGCCGCACCCGCTGCCAGCAATTTACTTAACTGGTCCCAATCCAGATTATTCTGCTGTTCCCATTTTTGTCGCTGTGCGTCTAAGAATTGTTGTTGCTTGGCATCAAGCAAGCTTCCCCCAGCCAATGCATTGCTATTTGCCTGACTTTGCCCTTGAAAAAAGTTCTGCGCTCCAGCCAACTGATTTTGATTGGCTTGATCAATAAGAGTATTGGCATTGATCATATTATTGACGTCTTGGTTATATTGCTGAGAGAGCGCTTTCGTTGCTATACTCCCCAACTCATCTGCCAAAACCCCTGTATGCGCGCCAGAACCATAACGCCCTGCGCCAGACAATGAACTGTTAATGGTGTTTGTTGCTTTGTTGAGGGCATCTTGCAGTGCTTCATTAAAGTAAGGATTATTGCCTCTCTCATGGCCTGACGCCATATTTTTTAAATTTTGGCTGGTTGAATTTTGCCCCGTGGCCAAGTTATTTAAGTTGCTGTTTTGATAATGAGAAGCGACAGTGTTCAGCCCATTGATGGCATTTTTTGTTTGCGCACTGAGATCTGCGACACGCTGGCCATCATAAACGGCTTTTCCGCTGCCTTGATTATAAAACTTCATGGCATCTTGAGCAGCCCGTTCAAAGATGCCCTTTGCCCAGGCGGGTGGTGCATTTGTTTGGGTGGTATTTTGCGTTGTCTGAATTGGTTTTGAACTTTTTCCCATGTTAAAGCTGCTTTCTCTATTCTAAAAGATTTACGAAATAGCCATGTGGTTTTAGGGATTTTCCCAGCCACACCGACCGATAATGATAAGTTCTTTTGCCCCTTTTTCTTTGTAAGAGGCTTCAATTTACCCATTGTAGATGTGCATTTGTTTGATCACTTAAAACCTGCAACCCGCTGCACAGCTTTCCCGCTCTTCTGCCACACAGCCTTTCCGCTCTCTTGATTATAAAGACGCATAGTATCTTGCGCGGCACGTTCAAACAGCCCCTTTACCCATTCTGGTGGAGCATTTGTTTGCGCCATCTTTCACGTCGTCTTTTGCGCCGTCTGAATTGGTTTTGCCCCGTTCCCCTAAAGCTGCTTTCTATATTCTAAAAGATTTACGAAATAGCCATGTGGTTTTAGGGATTTTTCCCAGCCACGCCGACCGATAATGATAAGTTCTTTTGCCCCTTTTTCTTTGTAATAGGCTTCAATTTGGGGAATAAGCTTTGTGAGGTGCGCTCCTCCTTTTCCCCCCAATGTCACAATCACGGCCCGCAAAGCGCCCGTGACAAGTTCTTGTAATTCTGTTGTGACATGTGCCAGGAAGTTTTCCTGCTCATCCACAATAATCCAGAGCAGTTTCTCTCCTTTCAAAATATCCTTTAAAATCATCTCGATCGTATAATCATCAGGGAATTTTTGTTGAAAAGAGGAGATTGATTTTATAACCTTGTGCAAATAGGGTGCCATTTGCTGCACACTCCATTTTTGGGTGTTATAAATTTTACACTTCATCTTATTCCTGCGGGTTTTAGTGTCACATCAAAGCCAGTTATATGGGTCCATGGTGTGCCTTCTGGAATTCTCAGTCGCAAAGCATGATAGCGTGCGCGTGCGCGAATATTGTACATCCCACAGCCATAGCCTGCATAACGTTCTTTTGCGAAATGTAATTGATTTCGCTCATCAATGATAAAAGCTGAACCAACGCTTAAAAGGCCTTTTGTTGTATCTGCTTGAACGAAAGCCTCACTCATCAGATTGATCTGTCTTCCTGTATTGCCTACCACTTGTGAAGCAATGACCGCTTCCATAGGCAGCCCAGCAAAGAAACCAAATCTGTTGTCTTGTGTAAAAGCTCCCAACATTGGCGCGCCATTTTGCCACATTTTACTATCGAGAGAAGCGCGTAAATCTTTCAAGCATTTTTGTACTTCGTCTAAGCCTTCTAAGGTATAACCTGCTGCAAAGAGAGGGAATAAGAGAAGTTTTTCGCCTTTGATAACGGTCCAATTTTGTAAGAGCCAATCATAAACATAGATATTCATGCCCATAATATCGTCATTGATAGAAAAATAAACGCGTGAATAGACCGGATCAATACAAGCTGTCATTTCATCGATGGAAAAGTTACTGTAAAGTGTAAAGATGGTTTTATCGACTTTTCCAAAACCGATAGGCCACATTTCCCCCATATTGTTGATTTGATAAAAACCATCATCAGAGACAAAGAAGGTATAGTCTCCACGGCTTGCAATTGCGCTGCTGCTTTTTGCCCCTATTTTGTCTTTTATTTTTACAAAACTAAAGATAATTTTAGAGCCTGGAACAAAGGTTGCATGATAAATAGCAGAACGCATAAAAATCAGTGGATTTGTTGCTTGTGTTGCTCCTTGGACATATTCGCCATCGGGAAAATCTTGATAATCGCAATTTTTCTCCCCGACTGTCCAATGTGTTGCATCATTAAGACCAGACCAGTAAACACGATTTGGCTTATCTGTTAATTGCATCAAACAGACAAAATCTCCCCAAATACGCACCAGTCCAGCACGGGGGGGATTTCCTCCCAAATCATCAAATCTCTCGTCTGTTTTTAATGCCAGTATTTGTGGTGCGTCATTGTTGTTCACAGCAATGATGGCTTCGCCAAAGAGCGCAAAAGACCAAGGTGTCATTTCATTGGCATGATAGGGTTCGCCAAGCTTGCTGACATCTTTCCAGCCGCGTGTGCTGTTATCATATTCGTAGAGTTTTGTTGCTGTTCCAACAATGATGCGCACGCCAGTTAATGATCGTACAGCATAGACCCCCAAAATAGCCTCTGGAAAAATTTCTGAAACGGGTGCGACTTTGGGAACTGGAATATAGGAATTTTGGGCAGGTAAAACGTTAACGATCTCAGCAGAATAGCCACTATTGGTAAAAGCAACATCGGGTCTAAATTCAGCAATAGGAAGAAAAGTCATCAGAAATCCGTATGTTGAATTTTGAGCAAATTCTTGCGCCGTGAGGTTTCGATTTGCAGCGCCTCCAGTTGCTCGTTAAACATGGCAAAAGCGGCGGCTGCCATTTGTGGTTCTTTGATAATATTGATGTAAATTTCATATTTAGCCCGGGTTTTGATCAGTTCATAGGCTTCCAAAAACCATAGGGAGGCTTCTTGTACATTTTCAATTTCTTTTATTCTTATCGGATCAAGAATGAGCCTGAGAGAATAGATGCGGTCTGGAATGGGATATAAAATAAGCTTTTGTGCAAAATAACTGTATTGTGTGGGCATCCCCTGGTGTTGCTCATTCTCAAGCTTCTCAAGAAGGAGTGGATCTATATGCAAAAGCTTTGATTTGCTTTGATAATCCCCATAGATATAAGCATCTACGATGCGAACAGCCGCCGGAATTATTGGATTTTCCTCTCCGCCATAACGGTTTTTTCCTTTGATCGTGTTCAAAACAACTTCGCGACTTTCATTAAAATAAAACGGCAATCGTTCACAAAAGCGAATGGCTGAAAAGATCGCCTTTTGCACTTGATCGACATATTCATCTGTTTGATCATCTATTTCATCTTGAATATCATTCACCATCTGAATGAAATTTTTATCATGAGGAACAATGGTCTGTTTGTCGCCAATCGGACCACTTGTTTGTACTATTATTGTCATCATTCACCCTCTGAATGTCTTCAAAACGCTTACATGAGGAACAATGGTCTGTTTGTCGCCAATCGGACCACCTGTCTGTCCTCCACTTGTCATCATGCCTTTCTTTCACATGTCTTTAAAATGCTTCAGAGCAAAGGGAGGATCTTTTGAGAAAAGAGGGGGCGCAAAAATAACCGCCCCCTTTATGCGTTTCCCTTTATGCCTTTAACAATTGGTATAAAACTCCACAATCACCTCAGCCTCGCCTGTGCTGCTTTGTTTGTCTCGTGTCATATAAATCGTTTTTTCAGCGTCTAATGAAACATCTCGTTCTTCCATGGGTATGTACATATCGCCATTGATAGTTTGCAAAAGATCTATATCTCCATAATCATCACCATAAGGCTCTTTTCCAAGTGTGGCTGTGACGTCTTCAAAGTCTGTTATGGTATAAACCATAATTCTTTTGATAAACGCCCCACGGGGGAGAACACCAATTTTCGTTGTTAATCCGGGATCGCTATGTTTAATGCGCGTGCGCAAAAAACTCACCTGCTGGGTTGTGTTGTTGCGTCCTTGTAAAATAGGTGGCAATCCCTCCTCGGTCATGGCAACGCCCCACGCATTTTCCACGCTTGGCGCAGTTGTGTCACTTTGTGCTGTTGCTTGTTCATCCATTTCTGTTGTCATTTGCGATGTTTTTGCCATCCTTATCATCCTTTCCTGAAGTTAAAATGGTTAACTGATTTCAGCAAAAGAAGGGATAACAATCGTGCCAAAGTCTTGTCCTCCTTGATCAGAATGTGGGCTGCTATAGCGTGATTTTTTCATGCCGATAATGGTTTTTGCAGCCACCCCGAATTCGCGTTGATAATCAAACAGTTCTTCGACAAGTTTATAGCGTGTTGCGCCTTTTCCATCGCCGCCCATTGCGCCATTGCCCACGCGCCCATAAGCCATGATCACGCTTTGCGCGCCAAGCAACACGGCACGGCGAACAGAGGGAACGGGTTCGCGTGTTTTGGAATGGACCCCATTTGGCACATGTTCTGCCTCACGCAAGATGACACCGTTATACATCCCCAAAGATCCCTCAAGAATTGGGTTTTGAGCGCGTGTTCCCTCATAAGCGGCTTTGGTAATGTCTAACCATTGCCCACTGTTTGTATTGGTGCGCAATTGTGTCACTTGGGTTGGATGGAGATACATCACATAAGCGGATTTTCCCTCAACCCGCACAGGGCGCAAACGTGGATTAGCAAGTTTCGCCCGTTCAACGGCTTTATCTATAAGATCTAAGGTAAAAACATCCTCTTTTGTCAGTTCTTCATCTGTCTTTTTTTTCGCGGGGCGAAGAACGCGCAATGAACTTGGTTCTAAGGGTGTATTAAACCCATAATGCACGGGTTTAAGGGTTATGGTGCGTCCTTCAAAATGAATCCATGGTGCGCTATAGCCTGCTGCCTGAATGAAGAACATCAAGCTTAAACGGTCGGCATACCAATCGACAAGCCCATCTTTTGCTTCCGTGCGTAAGTTAAATAACACCCGTTGTTGATCAATGGTGCCTTCATATTTCACGCGCACGGCATGAGAAAGCTCGTTGATGTGCACCGTTTCATTCATAAATTGGAGGGCTTCTTCATTTCCTTCGAGCGTTTGCCCCTCGCTCACGCCGTCTCCCATCAGTTGGACTCGTAATCCGCTTGTCACGGTGTCGCCTGCGGATTTTCCGAGCATATCCAAGACTTGGATAATGCTATTTTTGCCTTTTCCCATCAGCGGTGCAATGGGCAACGCCTTTGAGGTTTCTGTGTTTAGCATCTTAGCCCACACGCCAACGGCTAATGGGTCATTAAGATTTACTTGTGTTACTGCCATTTCAAACAATGCCTTTCTTGGTTTTTTTAAAACGCGCCTTGCGGCTTATCCCCCCAAACGATAACCATCACTTGGGTTCTCTGTGTTGCGCTCATGCGCAGATTTCCTTGGCCCATGCGCAGATTCCTTGCTTCCGCGCATCATTCCTTGCTCTCGCGCAGATTTTCACGCTCTGCTCATAATTTGTTCAAATTTTTCGGGATTTTTCTCAACCCATAGGGCAAATTCGGCTTCTGGCATAGCAAAGAGCGTTCTGACATCCATTCCCCCTGTTGGGGCTTGGCCGGCGCGCGCTGTGAGTGTGCGTGCGGCTTGAGAGCGCTCTTGAAGGGTTTCCACCTCATCCTTCATGGGCGTGCCATTATATCCAAAAGCCTTTGCTTTTTGCACGAGCAGCTCCACGGGATTTATGCCGACTTTTTGGCATTGCTGGCATATTTGGCGCAATTCAACACCAATTTGTTGTTGTCGTACCATGGGGTCTTTCCATTGCGGATAAAGACCAGCTTGTGCTTGGAGAGTCTTGTCTGCTATTTGATAGAGATAATCGGTGATATGGTCTAAATCTGGATATTTTTCTTGCACCTGTGCTTTGGCTTCTTCAAAATAATCTCCCAATTGCTGGCGTTCATATTCCTCTTGCCGCACACGTTCTTGGCTTTCTCTCATGAGAGCAAACTCATCAAGCAGCCTTTGTTGTTCTTGTACCTTATGACTAAGCCAGGCCACATGTGCTTTTGGATCATCTTCTAGGGTTGGAATATTTTCATCGCGCGCTCTTGCGGCCTCTTCTTGTATTGCGGCATATTTTTGTGCAAATTCCATAGCCAATTCACGCGCTTCTATGGCATTTTGCTCTGCCTTTTGGCGAGCTTGTCGTTCTTGCTCTAGTTTATCAAGGCTTGGCTCTGGTTGCTCTTCTTCTCTTGGTGTTTGCTCAGAGTGTTCCTCTGTCTTAAAGACATCCCTCACTTGCTCAGGCTCGACGACTTCAACAGACTGATCAACAAAAGTATCACTGGCAAAATGTTCGTCATAGATTGCTTGTTCTTCAGGGGTAAAGGCTTCTTCCATAGTCTCTTTTGCTCCTTTTATTCCTTTGTGTTCCTCTGTCTTATGGGCGCGCTTGTGTTCCTTAGCTTTATTGCAGCAGCTGCTGTTGTTGCTGTGCTCTCACGCTCTTGTGCCCTTAGCTTTATTGCAGCAGCTGCTGCTGTTGCTGTGCTCTCACGCTCTTGTGCCCTTGTGCCTTTAGCTTTATTGCATCTGCTGCTGTTGTTGCTGCACTCTCACGCTCTTGTGCCCTTAGCTTTATTGCATCTGCTGCTGTTGTTGCTACACTCTCACGCTCTTGTGCCCTTGCACTCTTGCGCTGCGGCTTTCCTCAACGCATACTCTTGCACTCTCACACTCGGGCGTTCATTGCGAAGCTTGGCTTATGGGGGCGTCTTTCCCCTTTTCTCAATATGCCTTTCGCTCGATCGCTCGCTGCTCTATCTCATTCTTTGCCCGTTGAAGTTCGAGCTGCATGCGCGCTTGTTCTTGTTTTAAGAACAGTTCGATATTTTTCTGCTGCAATGCCGCTTGTTTTTGCTGCATATCGAGTTGATAGAGTGTACTCTTTGCTTGGGCCTCTTGTTGCAACGCTGCAATTTTTGCTTGTTTTTCTGGCGTTAATTGTGCAGCTTGGCTTTGTTGCATCATCTGCTGTTGCTGTTGTTCTTGTTGTGCTTTTTGTGCTTTTGCCGTTAAACTTGCCACAAGTGTTGCTGGCAGTGGTGAAAGCTTTAAAAGATCTGGGATCATCTCTGGTGTCAAGAAGCCCCCAAGCAACGGCAACATCTGTGTCATTGCCGCAAAAGTTTTTTCTTTTTCATTGGGGCTTGTTGGTGAATCATCAACGATAATATCGTATTCAAGGGTTGTTACGGCTTCACGGGTTAAGGGAATATACTTCGCATTTTCTGGACCAGAGATCCGTACCAAACGGCCATCGGAAAGATGGTTTTGAATCAGATAAAGGATAATCTTTCCCTGTCGACAGCGATAAAGTTTCAGATTATCAAAGAGTCCTGCCAGCAAATTCAGTGTTGATTGGCGTCGTGTATTTTCCAAGACATTTGCTTGATTCACTTCTCTTGTGCCGATAAACTCTGCCGATAATCCTGTCACATGGGTCATTGCTTCACGCGCTTCATGAAACAACTGAAAGAAGCCTTGCGGAAATTGTGCGGCTGGTTTTGGTTGGATTTTTCCCCCTGTCAGCGCACCGTTTTTCACCCAAGTAATGCTATCGGTTCGTGCCCAATTTTCGAGTGCTTGACGTTCATCATCAAAGGCCCCTCTCTCTGCCATCAAGCCCCCTTTGGCTTGACTATTCAAAATATACATGACTTGACTAAAATATTTATTCGACCATTTTTGCGGATCTTTTGCAGGGCGCACAATGCCATAAAACTGGTTTTTGAGTTTATCCAGCGTGCCGGTGATGCATTCCCAACCAAGCTGCCCATCGGGTGCTAAGGGTTTATCAGGTTTTGCTAGAAGGCGGCGTCCCAAAAAAGCGCGTCTGACCACTTTTTTATGAAAAGACACCCCTTGGAGTTGTGGCACAACCCTTTGCAGCTGTTCGAACTCTTGTTGGCTCCATTGACGCATCGCCCCGGTTTGCGGATCCGGTGCCTTGTAATAAGTTTCGTATTCAAACCACCGGCATTCCACGAGTGTCACAGAGCGTTTGCCAGCAAGGGGCTCTGATGACAAAGCGGTATGAGCATATTCATGATAAGCACCAAGCGATCCATGATACGCCTCACACGCGGTTGTTCCATCGGCGGTTGTTCCATCGATTGCCCAATCGGCATGAAGGTCTTCAACGGCCACATGGGGGAAAAGATTTTTTGCATCCTCAATGGGTTTCCGGTCCACATACCACAGACGCTGCGCATCAACGAGATTGGGTCGCACAGCATTGGCATCCCAAACCATTTTTAAGGGGTCTAAACGCTGGACAGAGGGCGTTCCTTCCGGATTTGTTTCATAATCAAGTCTTGTATCAGTCCAGCCCATGCCACAAATGACCATATCCTGGAAAGCATCGGAATCGGCATATTCTGCCCCTGCCTCATCACGAAACCATTCTGCAGCACCGGTGAGCAATTCATTGGATATTGCGGCACCTACTTGTCGTGGTTGAAATTGCACTTCACGCTTGTTATTGCGCTCTGCCCCAACAATTGCATTGACAAGGGGCGCAATACGATTAAAGGTCATCACGGGGCGGCGTTGCGCCTTTAATGCGGCAAGATCTTCCTCAGCCCATTGACGACCATTATAAAAATCAAAATCTTCACGTGCTTGCTCGCGCCATTCATTGACGTGTTCGACATCTTCCGTATACCAAGCTTTTAAGCGCCTATAGAGTTCATATTCATCCAAATCTGTTGTTTTTTTTAAGTTATGACTTAAAATGCCATCCATGATGCCGTTTCTCTTTCCCTCGTGCGATACCGTTCTTGTTGCGGTTTCATGCGTGGTGCTTCATAACCCACACACATCAAGCCAAAGGCATCGGCACCATGACTGGACCAATCATGCTCTGCCCCTAAGCCAATACCACGCTTCTCATCCCACTTTTCATGATACCAATTGAGTGCTTTGCGCCCCGCTACCGTCGTTTCTTCATTGAACCACACAGAAGGCAAAATACGTCGCACCGCCTCTATCCGCATTTTAACAGCACCTGCCCCTTGATTAGGGATCACTTGCGTTTCAAACCCTGCATCATTCAAGGCACTCTCAAAACTCACATTGTGCACACGGTCTCTGGTTGCACCATCATGGGGGAGAACCATCAGTGCTTTCTCATAACCATTATCCCGTAACCAACCGATATGCTCTGAGAGAGGCTGTCCTTGTGCCTCGTAATAATCAAGCACTCTGATTTCTCTGCCAATAAACTGCGCTATCCATATCGCTGTTGCATCTGCCTTAGCGCCCGTGCCCCCAATATCCCAAAAGGCGCGTATCTGCATCAAAGGGTCACGTGCAACACGCCCTATCCGCCCCTCCTGCTCTGCTGCCAACATCTCCTTTTGAAAGTAAGCCCCTTGAACAGCGGTAAGATAAGCCCCCTCCCATATATGCTTATAGGTCTCTGGTCGATTTCTCAGATCATCAAGACGCGCTTCATTCAAAATCTTGGGAAACTTCGGATTATCTGACCAGTTGATCTCAACACGTTTAATCGCTTCATTGTCTGAAAAACGAAAGCGCTTCTCAACGGGGGCATTGTCTCGTAACGGATTCCATGTCACCCATAACTCTGCTCTCCAACCCTCGCCTTCTTCACGCAATGTCGGTATAAGCGTCTGCCAAGCTGTCTCTGTGACCGGCTCTGCCTCATCGACCCAACAAAGCAAAATGCGCCCCATGGATTTGATGCTGGCTATATTGCGGTCTAGTCCACAAAACTGAAAACCTATACGCCCATCATTCGACTTAATCGAAGACTCCCCAACCTTGTAATAGTCCTTTAAAAAGTCATGGGCTTCAATGGCACGTTTAATCTCCTCCAAAGAACTCTCAGCCAGCGAATTTTGAAATTGGCGTGCACAAAGGATAGTCCCTGATATTCCCCCCATACCAAATTGATAGCCCTTTAAAGCCGCCATCAAGGCAAAGGATCTTGTCTTTCCAGACCCCCGTCCTCCAAAAGCAGCACGCACCAAAGCCTTGCCTGCAAAAATCGGTATAAGCTTTGGAACAATCTTAATCTGTCGTGTTATCATTTACCAAAGGGGCGATTTCCACACGCCCTATCATCTTAATGGCTCCCCCGTCCTCTCCTGTCACTTGCAAGGGCAAGATCTTACCAAGCAAGGCTAAATAAGCGGTAGGGCATTTAATCGCTTGCTGTTCCAGATAAGAGATGAGCCCCTCTTTCCCATATTTGCTGCCTGCTTGTTCAGCTGCTTTAAGCACCGCCTCTTTAAGAAGCCGTGTCGTTTTGTTTGGCACGCCTTTAATGCGCCCTCGCCCCGCATTGGGAGGCATTCTTTTCGGGCTTGTTGGGCTTTTTAGGCTTGTTGGTGGCAAAGCCCTCTGTGTCTTTGTCTCTGTCATCCAATCTTTTCTCCAAAGCATAAAAACCCCGCAAAACGCAGGGCTGTCAATCCTCATGTCGTTAGAACATAGCATTATAACAGGAGATCACGTCAATTGCATCACAGCAGCTCACAAGGCTCATCAGAGGAATCTCTGTTCATCAAGGAATTTCGTTTAATAAAAAGAATTCAATTGAATCAAAGGCGTTCAAACTCATCAAAGGAACTCAGGAAGAATTTTAGACGCACTCCACCCTCTACAGCAGAGTCATAAAACACCATTTTTCACGCGCTGTCAACAAAAAAATCAATATATTGTATATTTTTTTGTTTTTTACCGCAATGGAGTGTTTTTAGTCCCCCATCAGAGATCATTGTCTCCCTTAAACGAATCAATTATACACTTGAGGGGGGCTAAAGAAGCGGAGGAGAAATGTACAATAGCTGCAAGACAACATTCATGCTAGCTACAATCTTTTCTTACTGTCAACAAAAAGAGGGGGAGATGCAAGTGATTGATCAAACTTGCCAATCTTTACAGCATGAAATGATATCAACATGACAACACAAACATCAAGGACATTGCGTGAAAAACAAAATGATCTGTCTCCTCAATGGGAGGCTGCACTCAATATCCAAAAAGAGCTTAAGGAAACAATCGCAACGGGTGTGGTTTCACGAGTAGAATCTCGATTGATCCTCTTTATAAGCCTCTGTCTATCGATTTTTCTCGTCATAACAGGGAATGCTGATAAAAGCCAAATGGATGCAGCAACTGCAATAGGGTTGATATGTCTGTTGTTTCTCTACGGCTCCTTACCAATTTCTGCTATCGTGTACATCGTCATAAAGAAGAAACTCAACAAAGCTCTTCAACAACTCGATGAAGCAATTGCTCATCAAAAGCTAAGATCAAGGAGAGAAAAATAATGTCTGCTGCAATGTTAGGGCAACTGATCGGCGTTATAGGTGCTTATGCAATAACAACAACCTCTCTTTCACTTCTTTATTCTGTCGTTAAGTATCTGAAATTGTATCGTAAAGCGATAAGAGGACGTGATCTCGCTCTTCAAGAACAAAAGAGAACGATTGACACGTAAAAAAGGGAAATTCAGTGTTCTTTTTCAAAAAAAGCAGCTCTCTTCATCATCGTGATCAATGGGCTTTTTCTTTCTGATTATACCAACAGTGAACAGATTCCTATTCAATATCAGTCTTCTCATATGGATAAAAATTTATATGAAAAAATGAGCGTTTTGCAAAAGCAATATGGAGCGCAACAGCATCCCCAAGAGATTTTACGAGACAGTGGAATTCATCAATATAACATTTCGTTTTCCACTGTTTCTGATTATGAAAAGCCTCGCAGACGCATAACATTTGATGATTTCATCGTTGTCATAGCAGTCCTCCTCTTATTCGTATCATGTCCATTATCATTAACTTACTTTGGCGTTTTAAATTAAAAATTCCTGCTTCTTTATTTTTATGAACAACAGTCTCAATTATTTGTACTCTATTATTCCTTTTAATCCTTAATTAAAAATCAAAGTCTTTTATAAAAGATTTGTCTTAGCTTTACATATATTTTTTCTATGTCCAACAGCCAAAACTAACACGACAAGCCCTTATCATAGAGTTCACTTGGTAAACGAATAGATATTGTCATAACACAATCCTCATATTTGTGTTCAGTGTAATACAAATACAACGTATTGTACGGAAAAACACTTCACACCATGCTGCTTACTTTAACATCGTTTAGATGCGTAAACAAAACTACGTAAGAAATGTTGCTAGCTTAGCAAGGACTTCATTCATAATCATGGGAGGGACTGTTTCCATTTTCTTACCCTGACGCGCTCCAATATCAAGAGCACGTGGCTGGTCACAACGTATCACGCCTGTTGTATGCAATCCTACTCCCATGAGTGAGACAGCAAAACCTGCTGTTCTAGCAAAATTTCCCCCGCTTGTAATAGGCAAGACAATAGGTGTTTTCGTTACACGATTAAACGCTTCTGGTGATACAATCAGTACAGGACGCGTCCCTTTTTGCTCATATCCTGAAGTTGGATCAAGAGATACAAGCCAAATTTCACCCCGCTTCATCACAAGAGCTCTCTACCAACAGGTTTGGCATCAAACCACTCCATATCCTCATCTGCAAAATCATCTGAAGGATTGCATTGGGCTAACAATTCATCAAGAGTGTAACGAGGAAATGCCTGTGGTTTCACAACCAATTGTCCATTATCAACAGCCAAACCAACTTGTGTGTTTTCAGTAAGATGGAGAACATCAAGCAATGCGGGTGGTATAGAAAGCATCACTGACCCTCCAACTTTACGTAATTTTGTCGTATGCATAAAATACCCTCTCTAAAATATTATATAAAAATATAATATCTTAAAAACTATTTCAAGAGCTTTTGATGCTTTTATAAAAAGACGCGTAAAACATTTACCATTTCTTTTTTTGCTCAAAATATTTCTGGAGAGCATTCAGAGCAATACGCAATGAACTTACAAGATGCGGTAGCTCTTGGTCTTCTACAACAAGATATTGTAAAGCGGCATGAAGGTTATACTGTCTATAGAAACACTGTGTCTCTCTTATCACCTCTTGTATATTTGAAAACTGCTCTGTTGCACGTTCCACCCACTTTTCTCTTGCTTCCTCATCACAAGAGGAGGGCATTTCATCATAAACAGCGCTTGGCAAACCTTTTGCACACGAATAGTCATTTCTCACTTCAAGATATTTTTGCGCAGCATCATACTGGTCTTTTGTAAGCACAGCTTTTAAACACAGCCGCCCAACATAAGTCCCGACAAGCGGATTTTTAGCCTCTTCAATGGTCAAACAGAAGCGCTTTGCACGCATTTCTATTGCCAATTGATTAACAGGATCTTGACGTACTGTTACTTGTGAAACGGCAGCATCTTGCTTTCTCATACATCCCCTCCTCTATGGAAACTCACATTTTTTTCTTTTTGCTCTCTCTTTCAATCAAAACGGCATGCTGTCATGAGCAGATATGCCATAATCATCAGCACCTGAAGCGATAGCATAACTTTGAGAAGTAACGGGAGAGGAAGGAGTGGAGTGCTCTTTTTTTGCATCAAGTAGGTGCAATTCGCCTTTGTATTGTGACAAGACAATCTCTGTTGTGAAGCGGTCAATACCATTTTTATCTTGCCATTTACGGGTTTGTAATTTGCCTTCTACATAAACTTTTGAGCCTTTGTGTAAATATTGAAGGGCAATTTTTGCCAAATGCGGATTAAAAACCACCACGGAATGCCATTCTGTTTTTTCTCCTTTTTGGTGCGTGTTTTTATCCGTATAGCTCTCAGATGTTGCCAAGCGAAAATTGACCACTTCACCACCAGAATTCATTGTTTTGCTTTCAGGATCAGCTCCTAAATAGCCAATTAAGATCACTTTATTCAACATGTTTTTAGTTACCTTAAATTTGTATTTAAATATATAAAAATCTTATCATAATTTGCTATTTTTATCAATTATTTCAAAAGTATATTATTATTTATTAACATATAACATTATCTTTTAAAGCATTCAGGATAAAAAATTGCATTTTGCTAATTTATTCGAAATTTTGTTTCATGTAACTTTTTTCTGTGTTATACGTTACATGAAACATAATGGAGATTTTGTTATGGCTACAATGCATGTCAATGAGCGGGTAAAAAAACATCGCAACGCACGAGCAAAAGCAGGTTTGCGCTTAATGCAAATTTGGGTACCAGATATCCGCCAACCGAACTTTACAGAAGAGTGTCGGCGCCAATGTCGCTTAGTGGCAAAAATGGATAAAACAAATACATCTATGCAGTTGTTGATGGATCAATCTTTAATGGATCTTGATGGCTGGACAGAATGATGCGTGGATCTCTCGTAACAATCGCTATGCAAGGCGATTTTGGTAAACCAAGACCGGCGTTAATCATTCAAGCCAATCAATTTAGTGAACATACAAGCGTAACAGTTTTACCCATTACCGGCACACTTGTTGCAGCGCCATTACTACGCATTACTCTCCAACCAGACACCCAAAATGGTCTCCAAAAAACTTCTCAGGTCATGATTGATAAGATTATGACGGTAAGATGTGAAAAAGTGAGCCCAGCTTTTGGCTCCCTTCATGCAAATAAAATGGTGGAAATTGAACGCTGCTTAGCTGTCTTTTTAGGAATCGTAAAATGATGAGTCCCCCATTCACATCTCTGTCTTATGCTTTTTTTGGAGAAAATATCGTGAGGCAATTTGTTGAATTTGGTCTATGAATTGAAAAAGACTTTTATACAATAAAATTATACAACAAACAAAGACGCTCCCAGCGCCGCTGCTTTTGCAACAGCGTTTCTTAAAACACGCGTGGCATCTGTTGTAACCAATTTGTCATGATCAAGCACTTTTTAAATTTCACTTTTGTTTTTTAGTGCAAGACTGATCATGGATCAATAGACCTCTTTATGAAACGGCGCGTACGCAACATAAGAAACACTCTACAGACTCAAAAAGCCTCCCAAAGAGCACTGTTTCAAGAGCCAACCAAATACGGCACCCAATAAACAAGAAAACTCATGTTCGACGTTGCTTAGACATGAAGAGCAAAGAAACCGTTTCCTTGATCACTCTTTGGAAAAATAAAAACGACAAGCGCTTAAAACTGATACGCTTTTTAAGAGTTTGTGCATCTATTTTTGTGCATATTGTGCATAGAGTGTTGTCAATGCGCTGTTCGTCTCTCCAATCCGGAGTATCATCATGTTTTTCTTTTGGCCATGTTTCTCTTTAGAGAGTATTGCACTTTAAAAGGAAAAGGAATACGAGCATTGCATAAACTTACAAAAAGAGTTGTGCCTCTTCGCAAAGAAACAGATGCAACGATCAAAATCGTTTGAATAAAGGAGAGATTTTTTATTTCTCAAAAACATAAAAATAAAAATGATTATGTACCAAACAAAGCTCTTCTCTGCTTATCTGTGAACCTATAAACTTGTAACTCTGTTCATTTCCTTTGAAATCATTTCTCATTACGCTTTTGCCATATCAAGCAGCTCCTGAACGTTTTTTAATCTCTGTGTTGATCTCATCTATCAATGCTTCAAAATTCAATACACTTTTTGGCAAATTACCACCGTAAATCCATGCCTTCACTTGCGCTTTGGTACTAAAATCTGCCTTTTCTGGTATGGTGTAATACTGACCACCATCAAACTTTTCATACTCTCTCCTGCCGTCTTCATATTCGTAGAGGTTGTAAAAATATTCAGCCGCTCCATCTCCCCACGGCACATATCCAACAGCCGTTGCCACAAACTTTTTTTGCATGGGCTTTTTACGTTGTGTTAAGAACAGGTGTTGTAAAATTTGCATGTCTTCATCCTTCAATTTGCCAATAGGTTTTTTTGACTCAAATTTGACCGTACAATGCATTTTACACTTACAATGTTTATTGTATCAAAAAAGTTATAAGTCCCTCTGTATGGTACCTTTTTGTTGATTTAAACGCCTATCTCATCACAAAATCGACTATAGTTTTCACCATTTTGCTGTTTTAGGCTGCTTTCTCACTTTGCTCTTTAAAAGCATTTAAAGCCCGTTTGTTTTGCTCTTCACCAGGCTTGCCTATTCTTGTGGATGAAATGCGCTTGCCTCCCAAAGCGAGGTTACGCGTATTTTCAACAGCTATAAAAACTTTCTCAGAAACTCCAAGAAGACTGCTTTCTAAATCACGACAATACTGTGCAAGATCAGCACAAGAGGGCACAAAGGTTGTTGACATGCCTTTGGCTTCTCCACGTATCAGATTTTTAACAGCCTGTAACAAAGCCCAGAGTGAAATGCCCTTAAGAGCTGCGATATAAGCCTTTGCACGTGCTTGTGCATTGGCAACTTTTTGCATTGTCAAACCACCTTCAAGCACATCAAGAGCCTCTGCAATGTCTTCAACAGAGGCTTTCAAAGTAAGTAAGTTTTGAACTGTCTGATACGTTACTAAAGCTTGTTCCTCTAGAGCTGGTGTCAATTTCATGCCACTGATCAAGGTCCATGGATACTCCCTTGTGACGTATTGCGCCATCTGTTGTGCAATGTTTTGAAGTGGCGTTACTAAATCCTGCGTCACGGATAAGGTGACGGATTGCCTCTCCGGTACCACCACAAGTTTTTTGATCTTTTGAAAAATTTCCATTGCTTCCACCACTGTTTCCACCATTGTCATTCATTTCGTATTTTTTTGAATTTCTTACCCAGTTACGCCATGTTGCTTGCCAATCGGTTTTGGTTGCATTTGCTCCAACTTTTGAACGCCAGTAGTCTCTAAACTTTGCCATCTCGACTTTGATACGCTCTGGAGATAAGCCCTCTGTGCGTGCAAAATCGTAATCGGGTTCAAAATCATCAGACAATCGACACCCTCGATGAGCTTTCGTTCGTTTTGCTTTTTTCGAAACGTTTTCTTGCTCGTGAAGGGTTGTTTGGTTTTCCACTACCATTTCGATTTGCTCTGATTGACTTTCAACATCACCATCCTCGATTGGTTCTTCAACCAAATGGTTTGTTTCTAAATTTTCAGAATGAATTTCTTTTTTTGCTAAAACGATAGTTTTATTTTTTTTATTATAACTGTTATTGTTAATGTTTATAGCATTGCTTGTGCATGGGGCAAGGCTATGCACATCGTATGCGCTCTGCATAGAATGTGCATATGCGTTTTCATTGATACGCTTCTCATCATTTTTACTTTTGGTTTTATGCCATCTAGAATGCGCTGCTTTTGAGGCTGCTTCTGATTTTTCTTTGCTCTCATTTAATTCCGATTCAACATCTCGATTCCACAAACGACCATCTGCTAAAATGATCATTTTATTTTTAAGCAACAAAAGATCTAATGCTTTGATAAATGTTTTGACTGGATAACCAACATAAAGCGCTAATGCCTTTACATCATTCACAAGTGGTTCTCCCGTGTAGAGCATTTGAAACCGTAACATCACATAGATGCATTTTTCTACTGGTGATAAACAAGAAACTTCATTCATCCATTGACCCGCATCAAGCCTTGTCCATGATATTTTACTGGACATGCATACCCCCTTCTTTCCTTAAATATAAAATGCTAAAGCATCTGCTTCATGATCATCACAAGGCGCATGTCCTTTTGCACGCATTGCCTTTATCCTCTCTTCTTGCGACGCCTTCCCCTTGCCCCCTCGTCGCTTTCTTCCCCCTCGTCGCTTTCTTCATTGTGCCAACTGAAATAGCTTCATAGGGTCTTTGATAATGTTCACACCATGGCGTTAAGGTTGCTCACAAACCGCCATACCCATGCGCTGCATCGCTACCCACATGCTGGCGTACTTCTTCAAAATACACTGCATCAATTCCACCTGCTATCTGCTTTATATCTGTAAGCCACCCCTTAAAGCGTAAGTAACGCATTCCACCGCCTTCAAAACGGCGTGAGATAAAATCAATGGTCCCACTCTTAATCCTTCCATCCGCACCACCAATGGCCGCCCTGTCTTGGCGCCTAGATCAAGACAGAAAATCCTTTGTGCTTGCGTGCTCGTAATCCCCCTTAAAGCTTGTTGCGTCTTTATGTGTGCATCATAACAAAGTGTATTGTGATTGCCTGTTTTGAAAAAAGATTTGTCAAAAAGTCACTTACCAACGTCAACACACCACACTTCATTAAGCCATCCCTTAAGCCATGCCGAGAAAGTCCTTCAAACTCCTTTTTCCCAAATTTTTTACTGCCATTTGAGGGCAATAAGCTTAGAAGCCTTTACTCTTCGAATGAACGCTCTTGTTTTTGAATGACATCTTTTTATGCGCGTATTCCTTTAGACTTTTTATCTCTTCTTTTGTTTTTTCATTCTTTTTCGAGCGTTGTGCACCTTTTATAAAAGGAACACATCACAGAAACATAAAGACACACAAATATCATGATATTGGCATCATGATATTGGCGGTAAAAAGCACAATCATCGTTGCAACATTGTCCCTCTTTCTTTATTTCCTCTCTTCATATTGACGCTGTTTTTCTGCGCACGATTTTTCATTCAAACTAAAAGCGTTGACAAAAGAAGACGGCGGAGATGTTGCTTTTATGAGCGTCGTAAAATTTTCTTGGTACCAGTCACTAGGACTTACATAATTGTCCGTAATCTTTGCTATTTTCTTTATTATTCTAGGCTTAGGAAACCTCTTTTTATTGATATAACGCGCTATTGATGTCTGAGTTACACCTATAGAAGCAGCAAACTCAGCATAAGTAATATTATTCTTCAATAAATATGATTTGAGCTTAAACATTCGCGAATCATACCATATCGGTATCTTCAATGCAATGTATTTTTTACCGAATTGGTATTTGAAAGATATTTTTTTTTTAATAGGATACGAATCATGAATAATTTGAAATTTTTTAGAGAAAAGATGGGGTTGAGCTCCAAGAGACTTGCCGAATTAGCAGGCACGAGTCAGCCACAGATTTTTCGCTTAGAAAATGGACATCGAAAATTAACGAAAGAATGGGCTATCCGTTTAGCACCTCATTTATCTGTTACGCCGAAACAATTAATGTTTTCAGACCAAGAAACACATAGCTTAGATGAACAAATAGAAGAGATGTTAGAGCATCTAAGCTATGATAACAAAGTTAAGCTTCTTGATCTTCTTTCTTCATTTTATCAAGATAAAAAAGAATAAATCTTTTTTTTTCATCCTCAGTTAGTTTTTTCCAAAATGCTAATATTTTTGCATTAATCAATAGATGTTTATCCATTGTCTCCCCCTCTCCCAATATAAAAAGTAAAAAAAATAACCATTTTGGTATTGACTCACTATTACCATTGCGGTATAGATATTTCATAAACTACAAACAAACAATCGCCAAGAGGCAAAGGCGTTAAGGGAGGGGAAATTATGAAAAAGCCAATTCTTATAAAGTCCAATGAAATTTTATTAGTTACCTACGATGATGATCAAAACATTGCAGAGTCTGGACCGCTTAATGCAAATCAAATTCTAAGCATTGTTGATGAGGGAGATAATGCTATCCAAATCTTTCGTATAAATCCTTCTGAAAAGAGTTGCGAAGACATTTCTGAAGAGATTGCAGACGCATATGTAGAAGAAAATATCGAACATCTCTATGAGGAGAGCGAGGTTCATTCCTTTATACGCGAAAGTGATGCTTACAATGACCTTTTAGATGATTTAGCAAAAGAAAGATATAATGATGAGGTCTACGGTACTTATGAACAACAGCACCGTTTGCGTCCTTGTGATGTGCTTTAAAAACTACCCAAGCTATAGGCTGCATTTCTAAGAGCCCCCTTTTTTCAAAAATTTACAACACAAACCAATGCCGCCCTTTCTCAAGAGCGACAAAGGTGGAGTCTCACTTAAAGGAAACAAATCATGGAAAAAAATACGAATTTACGGATGAGACAACTAAGTTTGATGATCACACTCTCCACCGCATACGTGCTTTAAGAGACTTTGGAGATCTTAAGACCGGTGATCTTGGCAGCTTTATTGAACAGGAAGGCAATCTCTCTCATGGGGACGATTGTTGGGTTGGGGATTATGCTACGGTTTATGATGATGCACGTGTTTATGGCAATGCACAAGTTTGTGGTGAAGCAGAAGTTTACGGTGACACTCAAGTTTTTGATAATGTACATGTTCATGAGGGTGCGAAAATTTACGATGAAGCACACATTTACGATAAGGCGCGCGTTTATGGAAATGCCAAAGTTTTTGGTGATGCACACATTTACGGTGATGCAGATGTCTCTTGGGATCAATGGATTGGCGGCGATAACAGAATATCAACTTGAGAAAAAGCCAGATGAAAAAATACGAACTGACTGATGAAACGATTGAAATGGGTGAAAAAACACTTCACCGAATGAGAGCATTGAGAGACTTTGGAGACGTTAAAGCAAGTGATCTTGGTGGATTTATAGAACATGAAGGTAACCTCTCTCATGATGGCAATTGCTGGGTAGCTGGTTCGGATCGCCCCTTTGAGAGTGGATATGTTTTTGGCAATGCCAAGGTTTTTGGAGATGCCATGATTTCTGGTGATGCACGCATTTATGGAAATGCCAAGGTTTATGAGGGTCCCTTCGTTTTTGATCGTGCATGGGTTTATGATCATGCAAAAGTTTGTGGTTATGCCGTGGTTTGTGGTCGTGCCAAGGTTTATGGTTTTGCTAGGATTTATGGGAATGCAAGAATTTATAATAACGCCAAAATAAATGGTGGTCATATTTTTGGACACACACAAATTTATGGAAATGTTATTATTGATGCCGATTCAAGAATTTATGGCGATACAAAAATTTACGATAATTCAAAAGCTTGTCAACAGCCTCTGACTGCCCAGAACGGCGGCTCTTCAAAAAAGGACATTCATCCTTTCTAGCAACCAAACCAAACAACTTTTAACACAAGCGTGATTCATGCCACGGGGGAATTGCACTTTAAATGGAGGAAATCAAGATGAATGAAATAACTACCACACAAACGGAATTCGTAGAAAAAAATAACGATTGTGAAATCAAACAAACAGTTATGGATCGCATTTTAACGAGAGCTTTAGAAAATAACGTCGATATGGATCGTCTTGAGCGTCTCATTGCCTTACGAGAAAAGGAAATAGAACGACAAAATTATCAAAACTTCATCTCTGATCTTTCTGCTATGCAAACCGAATATCAAAAAGTACAAAAAAACGCTCTTAATACCCATACCAAGAGTACATATGCAACACTTGATCAGTATATTGACGCAGTAAAAGATACTCTTGCAAAATACCACTTCGCTTTGTTTTTTCGTATTAAAAGTCAAACCGCAACAAATGTTACCATAGAAATAACTCTGTCTCATCCCTCTAGCAATCAAATCTCAACAGAAGGAACATTTCCAATTGATGGACAAGGCAGCAAAAATAACATTCAATCTGTTGGATCCACGATTACTTATGCACGTAGATATCTTTTAGGCATGCTTCTTAATGTAATCAGTGATGAAGATGATACTGATGGCAACACACTTATTGCAGGTGTCACATCTGAACAAATGAATGAAATCAAAGAATTCATGGAACAGACACAAGCAAAGGAAAGCGATATTCTTTCTTTCATAGGCGTAAAAAATCTCACACAGATGTCTTATAAACAAGCCCAAACTGTTTTGTTTGCTTTGAAAAAAAAGCAACGCTCGCAAATGAATAAAGCACAACAAGAGCAACAAAAGGTGATGTGAAATGGAACAAAGAACAGCAGAATGGTTTCAAGCCCGTTTAGGTAAAGTCACCGCTTCAAACGTTTATAACGTACTCAGTAAAACAGCCAAGGGCATGCCTACAAGCAAATATGAAGACTACAAAATAAAGCTTATGACAGAGCGATTAACAGAGGAAATAAGCCAATCTTATACAACACCGGCTATGCAATGGGGCATCGACCATGAAGAAGATGCCTTGAGAGAATATACATTCATTTATGATACAGAGGTTAGCAGGTGTGGATTTGTCCAACATCCTACAATCGAAATGGCTGGTGCTAGTCCTGACGGGTTTGTTGGTGAAGACGGTTTAATAGAGATTAAATGCCCACAATCCCCAAACCATTTACGTTTTTTTATAGATGACACTATCAAGCCTGAATATATCGCACAAATGCAATTCCAAATGGCTTGTACAGGACGTAAATGGTGTCATTTCATGAGCTATAATCCACATTTTGTAGGCAGATCATCTCACTTGCGTATGAAAATCAAACGCGTCGAGCGTGATGAGGAACAAATTCAAAAAATGAATCAAGCGGTTGAGATATTCTTGGAGGAAATAGAGCGAGATCTAAAACAAATCTTGACAAAAGCCGCTTGACATTATGGGGGTGCCTCTCCTCCCAGGCACCCCACCCTCTTCTGTAAGGAAATGAAACGTGTGTACCTTTATACATCCTGCTAAAGATGAAAAATCTCGTTTTTTTACCATTGGATATCAAGGAAAATCTCTTGAGAATTACCTTTATTGTCTCATGGAGAACAATATCAAAGCGTTGTGTGATGTTCGTAAAAATCCCATAAGTAGAAAACATGGATTTTCAAAAAGACAATTAGAGAAAGCTGTAATCAACATTGGTATTGAATATAGACACTTGTCTGAACTTGGAATTGCCTCTGAAAAAAGACGCAGTCTGAAAACACGAGAAGATTATGAACATCTTTTTGAAGATTACCAAAAGACAACTCTTAAGAATAATCTTCATGCAATAGAAAAATTATACCAGCTTTTTTTAGATAAAAGACGTGTTGCAATTACTTGCTTTGAATCTGATGTGTGCATGTGTCATCGAGGACAAATCGCGAAAACTCTTACACAACTAAAAGATTGGAAATATGAAATTAAACATATCTCACAAATACCTTGCAACTTTTTAAACTGAAGGTGTTCTATAACACCTCTCTCTCCAACCTTTCCTAACAACTTTCAATCAATTCGTGATTGACAACAGGGGTGAATTGCACCTAGATTAAGGGGAACCGACATGGCACACCGCCCACCTACCATAACTCAACCAGCCATTGCACGGGCTTTAAGAGAAGCGAAAAAACAAGGAGCAGAGGTTGTAGAAATCAAACCCACTGGAGAGTTACTCATTCATATCAATAAAACTATAACCCCACCAACAATAAGGAGTCATGCTTATAGTATTGAAGATTTTCTACTTCTTGAAAACGAGAAAGAAGAATGTAGTACTCACCCATCTTGCCCCCCTATTGATGACATAAAGTTTTAGTCATGACAAAGCGTCGTCCACCCTATCTTGTTCGTGAACGTACACGCCATGGTAAAGTCATATGGTATGTCCGTATTGGTCATGGACCACGGGTTCGGATTGAAGGGGTTTACGGAACGCAAGAGTTTGTTGATAATTATATACTTGCCCTTAAGCATGCGCAAAATGGCACCTCCAAGAAAACAAAACAAACCAGACTTGTAGAGGGCTCTTTCGATTGGTTATTGCATCAGTATTTACAAAGCATGCAATGGCATAATCAATCGGAGTCAACGAAAAAAGTTAAATATAGAATTCTCAACAATATTTCTCAACATATTGGTGATCGCGCTTATAAAAGCATAGGAAAACACCATATCCTCGATGCCATAGAAAGAAGACGCAAGACTCCCGCAGCAGCAAAACATTTTTTAACTTCTCTAAACGGTCTTTTTAATTGGGCTGTTGATAACGCTCTTTTAAATAGAAACCCCGCTTTTAATATCAAAGCCCCGAAATCTCTTAACACTGAAGGATTGCGCCCATGGTTAGAAGAAGATGTTGAGAAATATTATCAACATTGGTCTGTGGGGACCCATGAACGCGTCTGGATTGATATTCTTTTATATACGGGCTTGCGCCGTGGTGACGCCGTTCGCATTGGTTGGAAAGACGTTAAAGATAATATTATTCATCTCAAAACAGAAAAGAGCCAATTTAAAACGGATGTTTTTCTTCCTATTTTACCAGAACTTGCAGAAACCCTTAAAATTGGTCCTGTAGGTGATGAAACATTCATTTGTGGTAAAAGTGGAAATAAGCTTGTAAAAGAAAGTTTTGGCAACTTGTTTCGTGAAGCGTGTAATCAAGCAGGAATAAAAAAATCAGCCCATGGATTGAGAAAATTAGCAGCAACACGTGCTGCTCATGCTGGTGCTACAGTTTCACAAATGAAAGCACTTTTTGGCTGGACAGAAGATAAAATGGCATCCCTTTATACAAAAACAGCCGATAGAAAACGTCTAGCAATAGAAGCAATTAAAAAACTTCAAAAAAGTTAGAGCAATGGGTAGCAGCTAAAAACAAAGAAAAGCACCAGAAAAATTATGAACAAAATCAAATGTGTGTTTGATTATCCTTAGAAACTAGAGGAGAAATATTTGGTTGTGCCTGTTGCATTGTTTGCCATAAATTATAGTTTGTTTGCATATCTAACCAAAATTTTGCTTTACTAAAACCAGCCAACTCTAATTTAATCGCAAGCTCGGTACTCATAGAAGCGTGTCCGTTAATCACTCTTGAGAGAGAAGCTCTTGTCATATGGAGGTGATCAGCTAATTTTTGTATTGATAGGCCCATTTCTTCCAAAAAAGCTACTTTTAGAACCTCACCCGGATGTGCAGGATTATGCATCATTTTTTATTCCTTTCATCAATGGTAGTCTTGATAATCAACAAGCTCCACATCTGTTCCTATAAAGCGAAAAGTAACACGCCAATTTCCATTCACTCCTATAGAATAATATCCTGTAAGTTCACCTTTAAGAGGATGCATTTTAAAGGCAGGTGCTTTCAACATTTCAGGCGTCGTAGCACTTGTTAAAGCTGTCAAGATAACGCGTAATTTTTTTACGTGATCTGCTTGAATAGCTTTTGTGGATCCTGTTGTATAAAATAATTTTAAGCCCTTATGTTTGAAACTCACAATCGCCATTACCACCCCTTATCGTATACTGATACTATACGATTCATAAAAATAAGAGTCAAGTTCTATATGACCAAATTTAGTTTCGTATTTGGATAAAATGATTGAAAATAATCTATAAAAGGTTCGGGATAGACAGAAAAACAAACTCATAAAATCAATAACCATAAAATTCCCTTACCTTTATATAACCTATTGATTTTATATAAACATAGCAATCCCACCCCCTCCGCCACAGCACTTTTATCGTTGTAGCTTGCCAGCAGGTTTTGTATATTTTGACACCAAGTTTTGTACCAATTTATTTTCTTTCAAATGATTTTTAAGGGGTTCTCAAAGGGTCTTCAAAGGCCTTTCAAAGGGTGTTTTTAGATTCGTCATTTTTTGTGAGAATCTATGGGGTTTTGCTTCTCAATCATCAGATCACTATTTTGCGCTCAAGCGGATATTTCTGGAAAGTTGTCGTTATCCGTTAGGTCACTAAAGCATGTAAAGTCAGATTGGAAAGCCAGAGGGACAATTCCTGTTGGTCCATGACGTTGCTTGGCTATGATAACCTCAGCTTTGCCCTTAACTTGCTCCATTGCTTCTTTCCATTTGTGATATTCAGCACTGCCTTCTTTGGGTTCTTCATTTTTGAGATAATATTCTTCACGATAAACAAACAACACAATATCGGCATCTTGCTCGATTGAACCTGATTCACGTAAATCGGAGAGTTGGGGACGTTTATCTGTTCTATTTTCAACTTGTCGTGATAATTGCGAAAGCGCAATGATGGGAATATTGAGTTCCTTTGCAAGCGCTTTAAGCCCCATAGTAATGGCTGTAATCTCTTGAACGCGGTTTTCAGAAGAACGCTTTGAACCGCTTGTCATCAGTTGGATATAATCAATGATCAAAACATCTAGACCATATTGTCGTTTAAGACGCCTTGCACGGGCCGCCAATTGTGCAAGAGATACAGCTCCCGTTTGATCGATATAAAGAGGAATGGTTTGAAGGGAACGCGTCATATGAACAATGTTTATAAACTGATCATCAGAAAGATTACCACGTCGAATATCAGAAGAAGAAACCTTTGTTTGTTCTGAGATAATACGGGTTGCAAGTTGTTCTGTTGACATTTCAAGGGAGAAGAAACCGACAATTCCCCCTTCACTGGCTTGGTTATCATGACGCTTGCAAGCATTGGCAATATTAAAGGCAATATTGGTTGCAAGGGACGTTTTACCCATCCCAAGACGCCCTGCTAGAATAATCAAATCAGATGGTTGCAACCCTCCCATTTTTTCATCAAGAGTTTTAATATGGGTTGCCATGCCAGAAAGCTGTGAGGAACGCTTTTTTGCAGCACTTGCAATGTTAATGGCTTTTGTAATGGCTCTATCAAAGTTTTCAAAACCAGCTCCATACTTGCCTTTCTCTGCCAATGCAAACAACTGATTTTCAATCGCTTCAATTTGTTTAGAGGGGGTAAGTTCTAGAGGAGAATCAAAAGAACTATTCACAATTTGAGTGCCAAGGTTAATTAAAGAACGCCGAATAAACAGATCATAAATAACCTGTCCATAATCTTGAGTATTGATGATTGTGACAGCTTCTTTGGCTAAACGAACAACATAATTAAAAACTGTGATATCTCCAATTTTCTCATCATTTGCAATAAAGGGCTTCATGGTAATCGGATCTGCAACTTTTCCCTTTTGAACAATTTGTAAGATGATATTAAAAAGCCTTTGATGCAATACTTCAAAAAAATGTTCTGGTTTGAGAAAATCAGAAACGCTCTCAAGAGCATCATTATTGATCATGATTGCCCCGAGCAACGCTTGTTCTGCTTCAATATTATGGGGAAGTTGCCGAAAAGAAGGGGCAAAATTATCTCTTGGATTTTCTGTTTCTAACACGTTTAATTTCCTCATGCCTCTTTTCCTTGATTTGGCGCTTCTAGGGTTATTTCTGTGGTATAGCCGCTTTGCTTTTCATAGCGGTGAGTCACGGTTGCGGCTTTCCATGGTCCATTGATTTGCATACGAAATCCTTGGAGGAGAAGGGGGTGATTCGCCATGATTTCGGGGCGTCCCGCAAGGGTCAAAGAACCACTGCCCACAGCACGACACAGCCTGTCTGATTCTGATGCAGCAGCAGCTTGTGCTTCCGCCTCACATAGATAACAACTGCGCAAACGGCGACTGGGCCATTAAAACCTGTTTGATGCTTGACAGACAATTGTTGCCCTTTTGAACGATCAAAATAAGAAGCTTCAATAGTGCCATATTGGGTGCGAGGCTCTAGTGTGAATTCCATTGCGCACAATCATGTTGATGAATTGTCTGTAGGCGAAGATGATCGCCACTTAAAAATAAAAACTTATTATCTTTGATCAAAAAACATGCCTGCATTCGATCAGCAAAGCGAGTTAAAAAAATCAATCGCCGACTGCTCTGTCCGAATCACATAAGGCAAGGCTTGTTTGGTAAACTGTGGACTTACCTTTGCTTGATAACCATGGCGTTTGGCAAGGGTCTCGACAATCTCACCTACGGTATTATGGTCAAAATGTTCGCTCACCTGTTCTTTGAGTTCCCCACGCATAGAGGCGCTTTTGCCACAAAGGCGCAAAATCTCTCCATCACTGCCTCCACAACTTACAACCGATTCGCCCCCCCATAAAGGTACGGATGCTGTCCTGATAACCAAAGGTGACGTGGAGTGCACTGTTACTGGAGGGAATCTCTAAATCATTGCCACTATCGTCAAATTCCGCCTCAAATGTATCAGTTTCATTACCTGCATGATCGGTGATGGTTACCGTTAAGAGACGCTGGTAAAAAAAACTCATGAACAAGTTTCTCCCCCATCATCACCTCAATAAAGGGATGTGTGCGCATTCATCCCATAGCCGCTTTACCACACTGTTCTTTTCTTTGTTGACAAATTCAGACAGAATAACCTTTAGTCCCCTTGGCAACAGAGCACCATATCTCGCAATTTCTAGATTGGCTATCAGTATGGCTTCTAAATAACCTCTGATCGCTCCAACTTGAGATCTGTCTCCTAACACAGCCATGGCATGTTGAAAACAGATCAGATCCAGACTCATATCCTCTAAATCCACCACGAGATGCTTTTCTGATATTCTCATAGAGTTTGTCTTCCTTCATCATATTCCACTTGGTACTGACCTCGTGGTTTTCCGCTATTTAAAGGGCAACAGACTGATCGCATAGCGAATACGCTGAGATTGACCAGAACGACTGATATAGTCGTGGTCTTTCGTGATACTGGTGATCACCACGGGACCATGGAGAAGGATACTATAGGTCGTATGATTGATCCAACGAAGCATCTGGACCGGCTTTGCTCTTTTGATAGTTCTGGTAATGGCATCAATAGCAACCCGATCCCCAAACTCTTCTGGAAACAACACACCATGGATGGTTTTGGGGGCATTGCCATAACCAGTAAATTGCAAACTAGGGGATCTGTCAAAACGCTCCATCGAAACCCATGAGGCAGAGAATTCCTCTTCCAAAGATTGGAAATTCAGCCAGTCCACATAAAATTGATGCGGTCTTAACATCATCAAAGGATCTTGATGCTTCCTCCCCCCATTCTGTGCTCGCATTATTCTGTCCCACCATGCAGGGCGTTTGCCCGTGTCAGTTGCAGAGCATGGACAACCGCATGACCTGTGACAATATGATCACCTGCACCATTGACATGCACTGTGACATTTTGATTGTGCGTGATGTTGGAGCGGTCTTTCTCTGTTTGCTATGTGAAAGGAGCATCTGCACGACCAGTACCTGCAAATTGCACAATCGGTTGAATGGCTGTTTTGTCCCCAAACCAACTTGGCAAATGAAAGAGATCTGATAAATCAATCGACCCAATCCAGCCCTTTATGCGACTGGGCAAAGATTTTAAAAAATCCATCAATTTTGTGATGGTCCCCGTAAAGCTATCGACAATCCAATTCGCCAAATCTTCTCCTGCTTACTCCATACCCGCTTTGGCGCTCTCTGAGAGCTTTTCCCTAGTAAAAAAGCTCCCCAACCACTCCCAAAAGTTGGAGAGACTTTGTTTAAAACCCTCCCACACATTGCCAAACCACTTAGAAACAGAAGAAAGTCCTTGTTTAAACTTTTGCCAGTGGGCAGAAAAATCAAAGGCAGCGGCAATGATGTTTTTCCAACGTGTGATGGTTGCCGTGTCAGCACCCAAAAAACGCATGACGGCTTCAAAGGCACGACCAAAAGCACACATCACCCCCCGTGTAAAACCTTTGACAAAGGAAGAAAAGCGATCCCAATATTTCCACAAAACAAGTCGCAATGATGACAGCTACAACAGCAGCAATCAGAGCACAGATTGGGGTCAATACAGCCCCAACAACAGAGGCAATACCTGTCCCAACCACTTCGATCACGGTTCCTATCAAACCAAAGCTGCTCGCAAATACCGCCCCTGAGACGGCAATCCCCCGCAAAGCGCCCATCAATAAAGTCATGAGGCGCAAAAGTCGGAGTGAACTTGCTCCAAGACCTGCGGTAAGCAAGCCCAGTGAGCGGCCTGAAACCAAGAGCCCACGCCAACTTGCTCTCAGCGTGCGGCTAACAGCCCCAAGTTTGATAAAAGAAGCCATAAGTTGAAGAATCCTTAAGCGTGTGTCAGCGAAGGCAAAGCGCAGCACATGCAAAGCAATATTAAAAATCATCAGGGCGGCAATGGTTTTGATAATGGCGCTCGTTAAAGCTAGACGAACATTAGCCCATGCCATAAGAACATTGATAAAACCACCAACACTTGGCATTAAACTCTCGACAGGAGGCAGAAGCACTTCACCAATGGTAATCCCCAAAGCCACAACGCGGTTTTGCAAAAGTTCAAATTGCCGCATAGCACCCCTTGCTTGTTTGTCTGCCTCTTGCTCTACAGAGCCTTTAAAAACTTGTAGATCTTTCACATAATCTAAAGCTTTCCCTAATAGTTCAGGGTTGCCAACCAATTTAGCAAAATCGCCGGTAAAATCGCGCCAGAAATAGCAATCAGAGAGCGCATCCCCTGTTCGGATTTGCCCAACACATCAAAAAAGCGCACCAAAGTACCGGTAGCATCTTTTTCAAAATCTTCCATGAATTTTTCACGGGAGAGCCCAATATTAGTAAAAGCATCTTCAATATGTTTACCCCCTGCCTGTATGCGCGCACTCATGGCATTAAAACCACGTGCTGCACTCTCTGGAACAATCCCAGCAGAAATCATCGCTGTACCAAATGCTGCGGTTTCGCGGGCTGTCAGTTTAAACATGGTTGCCGCTCCGGTCGCCCGATTGGTAAAATCAGAGACTTCACTCGCCTTTGCCGCCATGTGGTTAGAGAGATGGTTGATGGCATCGCCTAGATCTTCAATGCCTGCTTTATTAAGCTTAAAGACATTGCGCAATTTGGCAAAGCGCTCACCAATCTGATCCCCCGTCATATCAAAGGCGACCGCTGCCTTGGCGGCATAAATACTAAAAGCCTCGAGATCTTGTTCACCAATCCCTGCTTGGCTGGCACTGATCATCAGTTCTAACACTTCACGAGCGGCGAGAGGAATTTTGGTGGAGGTTTCAAGGGCAAAACGACGCAATTCTTTTAAACGATCAAGGGGGGCATCCAGAACCTTTTCCAAACCTTTCATCGATTGATCAAATTGCATGGCTTTATAGAGCGGTGCAATTAAAGTTGCGGTTTGGGCAACAGCCCCCACCATGCGCCCACGCGCATGATTATAAGCACTTTCTGCATTTGCTGTGGATTCCTTCAAGTGCTCAGGGTCAAACCACCCTTTAAAATGCTTGCGTGTTTGGTTTTGGAAATGCGCAATATCGAGGCTAAAGGCTCTTAAGTCTCGCTTGGCAGAGGCAATCCCTTCTTGCAGATGATTCACAAAACGGACAACAAGGGAAACATCCATGATCGCATCTTATCCTAACATTTGGCTTTCATATTCTTGTTGTTTCAAGCGCACTAATTCTTCGCGATAGGAAATCACTTCCAGCCAATCCATCTGATTGATCTCTAAAGCCGACCAGTGGTAATAAAGAGCTAGTTCTGCTCCAAATTGTCCCGCATAGGGGATTGGCGTTGCGTAAAAAAGTAAAAAAAGCCTTAAACACTGCCACAAGATCAACAACATCAAGACGATCAATCAGTTCAACAGATTCATGAGACATTTCTGCCAAAAGCGCTGTAATGCCTTCTGTCGCCTCATGGGTAAACAACACTTGTGAAAGCTTAAGAATGAGAACATCATTGCTAGGTATTTTTTGCTCTGCAAATTCAGGTACAAGCAGCTCTGTCAACTGTGGTCCAATCAGCACAGACAATTGCTTGGCATGTTTGAAAGTAGGGCGATAAAAGGTCAATTTATGCCGATGAGCTTTTCTGCCCTCACTGTCCTTATACAGAATGGGAACCTGCAATTCCACCTCAATACTGGTTTGTAAACTTGTCATGATCAATTCCTATAAATTGAGAATAGAGCGGCGACGCCCACCAATATCTTGTCCATTGCGCACCAGCCAACCGCCCCGTTTAAAGGAAAAGCGGTGCAAAACAGAACCATCCCAAAATTCTGTGTAATCCCAAACATTCTTGATCTCGCAATCATAGCCTGTGGCTTTTCCAGCTGTTAAGCCTTCGCTATCGACTTTGACCAAGCGTCCTGTAACATCAATGGAATGTTCATGCTCGCGCCCATCTTCTTCAGATACCACATGTTTTTTGCCGGTAAATTTATGACGAAGACCAGGAGGACCACCAAAGATACCAATGATTTCTGGAGTGTGGCTGCGGATTTTCATTCGCAAGCTCAAAGCTTTCACACCAAGACCACTCACATCAATTTGCATGTCAGAGCCCCCTGGTTGATAGGTTTCGGTGATTTCTTCCAACGTGGGAAGTTTGAGCGTTTCAAGATCAAGATGAAGATTGACATCATCATCAACAATCAGGGTAAAACCACGAGCAATTCTTAACGTCATACATCACTCCTTGCTGCCTTGCGATAGGTGTCAAGCGTATCGCCAAAAGTATGGGTCATTTTATTTTGGATATCTTCAGAGAGCCAATTAAAGTAAGCGCCATTGCGCCGGCTGCCGAAGCTTAAATCTTCTAGAGGAGGGACTTCTTCTGCATCAAATTCCACCCGCAATTTTCCCAATTGCAAATTGCTGTTTGAATTCAAATCGCGGTCAAACCAGACACGTCCTCCTAAAAGCGCACCGCGCGCAATCATATCATCAAGAAACTGTGTAAGGCTGCGGGTAATGGCAATGACATGTTGACCGGTCAGATTCTCGTCATTCGCCCAAGGGCGTAAATTGTTAATGATGGTTTTTTCCAAGGCTGCGCGGGTGCGTACCACATTGACAAAGCGCCAGAGTGGATCACTGGAGGTGGTGTGATTGCCCCATAAAATGCGTCCATTTGCAGCCATTTGCCCATGCGCATTTTGGCTAAGGCGGGCGGGAATAAAGGTGGCAATATCGGCTTTATTGAGACGATTAGCCTCATGATCAATTTCCCCATCAAAATAGCTAATGGGGCGCGCTGTGCCTAAAATACCTTTAACATCTTGGTTGGAGGGAGACCAAAAAACACCTCCCTTTTGTTTGTCCCGTTTGATAAACATGGCTGCCACAAAGGGGCTTGCGGGTTTTATACTAAAGCCCCCCTCACTATCTGCTACCCGCACAAAGGGATCAATCAGATAACAAAAGCGTGAGGAAAAATCCGCCCGAAAGGCAAGGCTTTCTTCCGTATTTTTGCCCCCCGTATCAAAAACCGCAATGGCTTGTAGCTTTTCGGCAACCTGTTCTAAAGCATCTGCTAGTGGATTTTTAGCATTATCAAGGCGCCCTGCACTATAAGCTGGCGCTAAGAGAATGCCAGGTTCCACACCCAAATACCCTCTAACATGCGATAAGGCATGCAGCGGTATTGGATCCCACCATTTCCACTTGTGTCTCAGCAATAGTAGATTTTTCCTCCACCCGCACAAGGATCACTTGTGCCTCAATCCCTTGCGCGCGCAACATTGATAACATCAAAGGTTGTACCTTTTTACCCAAGCTTTTGGATTTTCTCTGTTTCATAGATAAAGAGAAGAACAGGACCGTTGAAGAAACAAGTCTGTGCATCCGCATCAGAGGCTGTAACAATCGCTCTAATAGCAGTTTGATTAAATGTTGCTTAAGAACGTAGTTTTATACGTCGTTTAACTATTTGACCCTAAGTTATTGTCAAATACACAGAGTTACTCTTTATTTTGAGTTTTCCTTCATTCTGTAATGGAAACTCCACCGATCTCCCCCAATCATCTGTCTCCACTTCATCAATCACTACAACAGTCGTACTTGGATTTTTATTCAGAACATCAACTAATAATTGAGTTGTTCCTTCAATTAATTGCCATTTCTGCTCAGGGGTAACTTCTCATTAGAAATTTTAATGTTTATGTAAGACATGATATCTCCATAATTCATAAATTTTGAACAAAGCAGCTCAAATACATGAACGCAAAAAGATTAAACATTAACTCACACAATGCATATTTTTTAAGATCACATATTGATATGAGAAAAAATGTTGTTTCCGCAGTGATATCTTTCCTATACAATAATGAAATGCAAAACTCGGTGGTCTCTTATGATTAATAATATTTACTGCGTTGGACTCAATTATATTGAACATGTCCACGAGCTGGGCAATGTTGTTGAAGATAAACCTGTTATATTTAGCAAACCGAACAGTTCACTCGTGTTAGGAAATCAAATTTTTCTCCCTGATTTTTCTAAAGAAATACATTTTGAAACTGAAATTGTGCTGAGAATCTCGAGAAATACTTTTATGGTCAATGAGAGAGAAGCTGCAGAATGTTACGATGCAGTGACGGTGGGGCTTGATTTAACCGCTAGAGACTTACAAACAAAATTAAAAGAAAAAAAGCTTCCTTGGCTTTTGTCTAAAGGATTTAAAGGAGCCGCATACGTTTCTGATTTCATAAGCACAGAAAAAATAAAAAATCCAATAACTTTTGAAATGAAGCTAAATGGTAAGACTAGGCAATTGGGCAATACAAAAAATATGATCTTTAGTTTTGAGAAAATAATATCATTCTTAAGTCATTACATCCAACTAAAGAGTGGCGATATAATATACACAGGCACTCCACAAGGTGTAGGAAAACTTTCTTCACTTGATAGAATAGAATTATATCTCGAAGATAAATTAGTTTCAGAAATAAAGGTTAAATGAGTCATCAAATAGTTACCTTTTTCATAGTCTCATTATTTTTAGTCATCTCCCCTGGTCCTAATATGGCTCTTATCATCGATAACGCAACGAAATTGGGAAAAAGAATGCACTCTCTAGCGTTGCGGGATTATGCACAGCAACATATGCGCATGGGACATTTTCTATACTAGGTATGTCAGCAATTATTCTCAACAATAAAACGCTCTTTTTTTAGTAAAACTTATGGGCGGCTGCTATTTATTATATATGGGTGTTAAATCCCTTAAATCCGGAATAAACAACTTAAATTCAAGAGAAATAATATCACAAAATAAAAGTAATACTAAGGGTGAAGTAAAGATTTTAACTAGCTATATAAATGGTTTTATGACGCAAATACTAAACCCAAAGGTATCGATATTCTATATCGCAGCTTTTCCAAAATTCCTATCTTCTGGTGGTAGCGTTAAAATAGGATTTGAACTTGTAACCGTAGATTCCTTTAATATATTCGCATAGTTTACTTTGATGACCATTTTTATATCATTTGCTAGTATTATTTTAAAAAATAAACGCGTTAAAGGATATATTAATATAGCGACAGGAACCATTTTATCTTTGTTTTCTTTATTCATTTTCTTTGGATAGTTTCATGTTTTGATAACAAATTACACGACTTTCAGAAAAAGCTTTTTATAGTCTTGTCTGTTGATCGCTATTCATATCGATATTTTAACTTTCACCCCCAATTATACTACTATTAATAATTTTTCTTCAGTTTTGTGTAGAGTAAAACAATAAACTAATCTAGCATGATCCTCAAATTTTTAAATGAAACCTCCTTGCAACGATTTTAGCTATCCTCTTTACATCTCTACCATTAAAAATCGCTATAAATTGTAGATAATGGATGTTAGAATATGCTCATTATAACATACTTTCTAACACGATTATATGCAAACTATCCCTGATGGATAGGCGTGATAAACCCAGTCGTTGATTTTGTTGATGCGGGACAATTATTTATCTCTTAAACCTAGTTAAAATGATTTCTTTGTCGTTTTCAATATACAGGTCAAGAAAATCTCGCCAGATTATAATTTGAATTTTACAGATAGGCTTGCATACTTTCATATCAGCATTTCATTTTTATACAACTTTATACAACGGCTCTTCTACGATAAAAAAAGAGTGAAATAGGTATGAGAATTTTTCTTTTTATTGCTCATACACGAGCAGATTTTTCTTTATTTTTAACACTAAGAATTAAATTTAATATATTGTTTCTAACAAAATATCTCATGTTTTTTTAATATAGCTCTTATTCGCATTTTAAAAATGTTAATAAAAATTTTTACTTCTCATTCTCAATATCCTCTAAGTCTCTCCAAGATTATCTCTCCAAATGTTATCTTTTAAAAATAATCTATTGCAATAAATAATAGTTAAAATGAATATTACATAATATAAATT
>NZ_LR607292.1:0-2065 GCF_902162175.1 Bartonella saheliensis | reverse complement strand
AAAAACGAACTCATTACAGTGCATAATACGACTATTCGTGAAGATCAATGGATTGCTCGTCTTCGTGCCAAACAAGATCTTTTACTTCAAAAACTTCCCACTCATGTATAAATCTATAAATCCCCCCGCTATTGCTTTAAAATTCATCTTATTGTTATCATTTTTCTTACTGCGTAAGGGCCCTGAATACAGGGATATTTTTACTTTATCCCTTGTTATGAAATATTTCTGAATAACTTTCATATCAGAGCATGCAGATAATCTTAAAAGACGAATAAAGCGAGATAAAAGTGCTCGTCTTATAACGATGAACTATAAAAAATCAGTCCCCAGATGCATTAACCTACATAGTTTACAACTGCGCCTACAATTCCTAGAAAAGATGCAGCAGCACCCATTACATCGCCGACACATAAAGAAACAACCAATGATAAAGAACATGCCCCAGCCCACAGGACATTAAAGCCATTGACCATGTCAAAATTAAACCCAGAAAAGAAATTATATTTGCGTTTGCCTTGGTCTTTACCTTGGTCTTGGTCTTTATCTTTATCTTTATCTTTACCTATACCCATTATACCTTTAACAAAAGACAATCCCTTTTGTCCTTCAACATCATGGATGACAGCTTTATCTACCGTTTCAGTAATGACTCTTTTTTCTAGTGTTTCAACAATTTTTTCTAGTGTTGCACTAATTCCCACTCCTTGAAATTGGTTTTGTACCAAACTTGCATTCCCCTCCATAGTTTGTACAAAAAAAAGAATAAATAGTGTAAAAATAAATGAACACACACGATTTTCAAATATTTTAAACATAGCTTTCTTTGCTCCTCTTTTTCTTCACTGAAAAAGTAAAAGAATACTTATATATAAAAATAAATGATACATTATATGCAGTTCAAAGATAAATATAATACATTACGTATTACATGTAAAGGGGTAAAAATAATATAATTTAAATTTTAAAAATAAATACTGATTAATTTAAAATAATAACAATAATACTAGAAAACTCTGAACGGTCTATTTAAGAAAATTTATTTAAAAATCAAATGACTATAAAACATAATGAACACAGTTGAGAATCGCCTCATACTACGAAAATTTTACCAAAATAAAATCTATCACTAATCTATATGCTATTATTACCTAAAATTTTAAAAAGACTTATAAATATCAAAATAATCTATTCTGCTTATAATAGAATCTTTTATCATTGATGATAGTAAAATTATTCTATTATTTTTATAACTCTACTTTAAGATAATAAAAATTTTCTAACTTTCATAGAAAAATAAAGCTTAAAAAATAAATTTAAAATAATATAAAATTAAGAACTTCCAACATACTAATACCTGCATATTATCGAGCTAAGAGAAAGATGCAATACTTCTTAAAAGATCTTTTATTATATCCTTCATTGATATAACATCGTTTTACGCTTAGTAATGTCGAGAAATAAAATCGTGATAAAATAAAAACAGTGATTTAAAACAAATATATCTCCAGAAATAAAATTTAAAAGTCTGTCCTATTTTTGAAAAAAGTTATAAAGTGTAAAAGAGGCAATCAAGATCTCTATGTTTAAACAGAAAAACATTAACAAAATGATTTTCAACTTTTATTAATATATAAAAACAGCCCATAGCATCTTCAAACAAAATGTTCAGCCCCCTATTTCACACAGCGTAATGCATTGAAAATTTTGATTTTTAAAATTTACAAAACGCACTTATAAAACAAATCAACTCATCAGATTTATAAAAATACTATGAGCAACACAAAAGTGCTAGAAAACTACCTAAAACCAAATACTAAAATAGTCATGAAAAATGAGAGTATCCCCCAAAGTACTGAAAAACAACCCTCCTGCCTAACTTTCATAAAAGTTAGCTGATTTTTTTCTTCAACAGGGTAGAGCACAGTCCTATCTATATTTCGAGCTACTATATTTTCCTCTTGATTAGTAAAAAATAACTCTCTTTGAAATAACCCTTTAGCAATATTTATATGACTTTCTGCACCTTGTGCAAACAAAAGAATGAATGCTATAAAAATAAAGC